>CAMHDG010000113.1 GCA_946183815.1 uncultured bacterium
GAAGAAGAAAAGCCTAAAAAACGTGGTCGTAAGAAAAAAGAGGATGCTGAATAAGTATTTTAATTTGCTATGACTAAATATGTTTCAGTAGGTAAAATTCTTAATTTTCATGGGGTTAAAGGTGAGGCAAAGGTTGGTTATTCTAAAAACCAGCGTGATTTTGTTGAAACTCTTGAAAATGTTTATATTTTAAAAGATAATCAGTATTTGCCTTTTACTGTAAAAAGTGTCAAATTTAATAATAAGTTTGCTATCCTTAAATTCGATGGGATTGATACAGTAAATGATATTGTAGAATTTAAAAATTCATTGATTTTTGTTGAAGAAGATGAAATTCGGGAAAAACTTGATGAAGATGAATTTTTGATTGATGAACTCGTTGGAATGGATGTTCTTTGTTCAGATAAAAAAGTAGGAGTTGTTATTGGTGTATCTAACAATGGTGCAAGTGATTTGTTATCTGTCAAGTCAAATTCAGGAAAAGTTTCTCTCGTGCCTTTTGTAAAAGCAATAGTTCTTGACGTGGATATAAAATCAAAGACCGTGATTGTAGATAACATACAGGGGTTAATCGAATGAGGTTTGATGTTTTAACTTTATTCCCTGAAATGATTGAAAATGCTTGTTCGCACAGTATTTTAAAGCGAGCGATTGAAGCAGGAGTTATCTGCATTAATACAGTGAACCCAAGAGATTTTACATTAGATAAACATAATAAGGTTGACGATACTCCCTATGGTGGCGGGGCTGGAATGGTGTTGATGGCACAGCCTTATGTTGATGCTTATGAAAGTTTAGAAAAAATCGAAAATTCTGTAACTTTAATGATGACCCCGCAGGGTGAACCCTTTAATAATGAAATGGGCAGAGAATTATCAAATTATAATCAGATAATTATTCTGTGCGGGCATTATGAGGGTTATGATGAGAGAATAAGAGAAATAATAAAACCAAAAGAGGTTTCTATCGGTGATTTTGTTTTAACAGGCGGTGAATTACCTGCGCTTTGTATAATTGACAGTGTATCAAGAAAGTTAGATGGTGCATTGGGTAAAATTGAGTCTATGGAGGAGGATAGTTTTGAAAATGGGCTACTGGAATATCCTCATTATACAAAACCACGTGAATACAGAGGTTTTGCAGTACCTGAAGTGCTTTTAAACGGCAACCATGCTCTTATAGAACAATTTAGAAAAGAACAGCAAATAGAAAGGACAAGACTACGTCGCCCTGATTTGTATAAAAAGTGGTTGAAAAATCGCTAACCCACCCTGCGAACTATTTATTTTTTCTTATGTATATGTTAATCTGTTATTGACAGCAGATTTATAGGGAGTATGCTTTGAATAATCTGAATAATAATGATGAGTCAATATATTTGCAGATACAGGACTGGTTATCCGAATATGCGATAACAGAAAGTTCAAAGCAAAAAAAACGATTAATGAACTTAATTGTTGTTGCGATGATGCCTGTTGTTAAGAAGATTGCAAATTCTATTGCACGTAGAGCAGAGGATCCTATTGAAGATTTGGTGCAGGCAGGTTCTATTGGTCTTGTTAAGGCGATAGAGCGTTATAATCCTGATTTATGCCCTAAATTTAGAATTTATGCAGGGTATTTAATAGTTGGAGAGATGCAGCACTATATGCGTGATAAGGTTGCATTAATTAAAGTTCCGAGAGAGATTATCGAACTTGCCATGCGTATTAAAAATTTTGTTAAAGATTTAAGTGATGAAGAAATGGATAGCATGACAAGTCAAAAGGTTGCAGAAGCACTTGACGTTCCTGTTCAAAAGGTAAACACCGCTATTGATATTGACAGACGTAAAAAGATCGCCTCTCTTGACGAGGTTATTAACGTTGACGGAAATAAGGCTTCTATCGGTGATTTAACCCCTGCCTATGATTATCAGGAGTATTCCGAACAAAAGGATATGCAGTTGGAAATTGATAAGGTTATCAAAAATTTGCCGTCTGAATTAAAAGAGATTGTAGAATTGTTCTATTATGAGGATATGAAGCAAACAGAAATTGCTGAAAAATTGGACTTAAATCAAATGATGGTTTCAAGACGTTTGAAAAAAGCCTTTAGTTATATGTATAACATCATAAAAGAACATGATTTGGATTAGTTATGAACAGTATTACTTGGATATTTATATGTTTAATGGGACTTTGTTGGGGAAGTTTTTTAAATGTATTGATAGTAAGGACATTATCAGGTGAGAGTATAGTTTCACCACCGTCAAAATGTCCAAAATGCGAACATCAACTTTATTGGTGGCATAATATTCCGATAGTGTCGTTTATGTTATTACAGGGAAAATGTTATTTTTGCAATAAGTCAATAAGTATAAGATATCCTATTGTTGAGTGCTTGGGGCTTGTGATTTTTATATTTGCCTTTTTGATAAATGTATCTTTCTTTGATGCGGTTGCAGTGATTTTTATCCTATCTATGTTTTTAGTCCTTTCTTTTACTGATGTTAAAGAACAAAAAATATCTTCATTACAGGCATTATTGATAATTCCTGCAGGGCTTGTGTTCAACAGATATGATATTTTTAATTCGCTGACAGGTGCTATGGTTGGTGCAATTTTACCTTTGTTATTCATATATATCGGTAAAAAATTCTTTAATAAAACGACTTTTGGCGCAGGTGATGTTTACATGCTCTCTGCCTTGGGTTCGGTTGTCGGGGGTGATAAATTATGTTTATTCCTGATTTATGCGTTATTAATCCAGTTTGTCTTGATTTTACCGAATTATGTCGTTAATTTAATAAGATTAAATAAGATAGAAACTTTAAAATACTTAATAATTTTTATAATCACATGCCTATTTCTTTACGTTTCTCGTAATATTTCGTTCATGGGCTCAAATGTAGTTATAGTTTGCTTCTTTTTAACAATGTTATATTTTGCATACAAACTTACAAAAGACATGGTTTTACTGCTTAAAACTGACGAAACCCCCGCTAAATGTCCATTAGCGCCTGCATTGTTTATTAGTTGTCTTTTGTTTTTATGTTAAGAGTTTACTTGCACGTCATGTAAAAAAACATTATAATAATAGTGCTATTTATATTTCGGCTAGTGTAAAATCTTAACAGGAAGGATATCCGACCTGTTTTTTTTTTGCGTATATGTTTACAAAAATTTATGTTACATGTATTATAAAGCCTTAATATAACTTGCTTTTACCCTTGTTTGTTATATAATTAATTTATGGAATAGTTTTAGACTTTTGAGGAGAAATAAATGGCAGAACAAGGTTATTCAGCCGATAATATACGTGTATTAGAGGGCTTGGAAGCAGTAAGATTAAGACCTGGTATGTATATTGGTTCAACATCTCAAAGAGGTTTGCACCATTGTATCTATGAAATCGTTGACAACTCTATTGACGAATCGTTAGCAGGTTATTGTACAGAAATCAAGGTTACAGTTCACCCTGATAACAGTGTGACGGTAGAAGATAACGGTCGTGGGATACCTGTCGGGATTAAAGAGGACAGCGGAAAATCTGCGT
Organism: uncultured bacterium; assembly: GCA_946183815.1. Taxonomy (GTDB): domain Bacteria; phylum Cyanobacteriota; class Vampirovibrionia; order Gastranaerophilales; family Gastranaerophilaceae; genus UBA2883. Next base: position 3,538 of record CAMHDG010000113.1, read on the forward strand.
TAGAGATTGTTCACACAGTGCTTCACGCAGGCGGTAAGTTCGGTGATGGCGGTTATAAAGTATCAGGCGGGTTGCATGGTGTAGGTGCGTCTGTTGTAAACGCTCTTTCTGAAAAGATGGTAGTTGAGGTATCAAGAGAAGGCTATGTTTGGAAACAATCTTACTTAAGAGGTGAACCAACATCTCCTGTTGAAAAAGGTAAAGAAACTCTTAAAACAGGTACTCGTTCAACTTTCTGGTTAGATCCTGAAATCTTTACGGAAACAACAGTTATAGACAATGATGTTATTGCAACAAGATTCAGAGAAATGGCTTTCTTGAATAAAGGTTTAAAGATTGTTCTATTTGATGAAAGAGACGGACAACCTGATGAACAAGTGTTCCATTATGAAGGTGGGATTGCTAGTTATGTAGAGTTTTTGAACAAAAACAAAACTCCTTTGTTCCCACAACCTGTTTATATTGATAAAATGGTTGACGGTATGAGAGTTGAGGTTGCTCTGCAATACACAGATGCTTACAGTGAGTCTATATTATCATTTGCGAATAATATTAATACTCACAATGGTGGTACTCACCTTACAGGTTTTAGAAATGCAATCACTCGTGTGTTAAATGATTATGCAAGAAAAAATAATATCCTGAAACAATCTGAACAAAACCTTTCGGGGGATGATGTTAGAGAAGGTTTAACTGCTATTGTTTCTGTAAAACTTTCTAACCCTGAATTTGAAGGTCAGACAAAAGAAAAATTAGGCTCACAAGAGGCTATGGGTGCTGTTCAGGATGCTGTCAGAGAAAAATTCCAAGAGTGGTTAGAATTTAATCCAAAGATGGCAAAACAAATAATTGAAAAAACTTTACAGGCTCAACGAGCAAGAGAGGCGGCAAGAAAAGCAAGAGAAATGACAAGACGTAAAACTGTTCTTGAAAATTCTACTCTTCCGGGGAAACTTGCTGACTGTTCAAACAGAGATCCATCACAGTGCGAAATTTACATCGTTGAGGGTGATTCGGCAGGTGGTTCTGCTAAACAAGGCAGAAACCGTATGTTTCAGGCAATTTTGCCACTACGTGGTAAGATTTTGAATGTTGAAAAAGCAAGGCTGGATAAAATATATAACAGTGATTCTATTCAGTCTATGGTTCAGGCGTTTGGAATTAAAATCAGTCGTAATCCTGAAGAAGTTGATATTTCAAAGTTGAGATATCATAAAATTATCATCATGACCGATGCTGATGTTGATGGCGCTCACATCAGAACTCTGATGCTTACATTCTTCTTCCGTTATGCAAGACCAATGATAGAAGGTGGTTATGTATATATCGCTCAACCGCCTTTATTCAAAGTTACAAGTGGTAAGACATCTGAATACTTATACGATGAACACGCTATGGATAAGATGTTAAAAGATAGGGGTATTAAGAATTTAAGCCTTTCTAACAGAGCAGGTACTAAGGTACTTAAAGATCAGGAATTAATAGATATGATTGCAAATATGACAACATTCTATCGTTCTTATAATAACCCTATTTTGAACATTATTCCGGCAGTTGTTCTTCGTGGCTTAATTCGTTCGGAGGTTACTCCTGAAAACTTTGAAGATCAGGCTAAAATGAATGAGGTTATTGAGTACTTACAACACTATATTAAAGACCATGCTGAAAATTATAATATTACCGAAGCGAAGAATTATAAGGTTTCTTTAAAATATAATCCTGAAAATTCACGCTATGGTATTGTTCTTGATTTGAGCGAGGATGAATCTGAATTGATTACAGCAAATGTAATTAAATCAAATGAGTTTAAGAGATTGAAAAACTCTTATCCTTTAATTCGTGATTTCTTGATTGAGGAAGAACAGATGCTTTATCTCGATACTGATGAAACAAGAATAGAGGTTACATCATTTGAACAGTTGCAAAAGATAGTTGATGACAGAGGTCAAAAAGGTTTAACTATCCAAAGATTTAAAGGTCTTGGTGAGATGATGCCTGAACAACTTTGGGAAACAACAATGGATCCTAAGACAAGAACCTTGTTAAAGGTTAATATCGAAGATGCAATGCTTTGTGACCAGTTGTTTGATGTGTTGATGGGCGACAGAGTAGAACCTCGCAGAGATTTTATTCAATCAAATGCTGTTTATGCAACTAATATTGATACATAATGTATTATTTAATATTAAAAATAAAAAGTGGAATTATGCTTTTATCGCGTAATTCCACTTTTTTTCAGGTTGATATTATTGTATCACATATCCTGTAAATATTTTACGAAATGTTTAAATTAAGCGTTATAGTTGTCAGGCACTGCCTGACTCCGCTCATTTTTAATTGAGGGAAGTGTTTTGTTTAGCGTTTGAGCGCTCCCTCTCCGACTTGGAGAGGGCTGGGGTGAGGGGTGAT
>CAMHDG010000114.1 GCA_946183815.1 uncultured bacterium
TCACTATTCACTGTAAATTATTGTTTAGTGGCTAAAGCCACTAAACAATAATTTATCTTTATTATATAATATAACTGTTGGTACTATAAAGAGGGAAAAATTATGACAAATTTATCACCATTACAGGTTGAAAGACTTAAATATCAACCTAAGTTACCTTCTTCATTATCTGAAGGTATTAATAAGTTAACTTACAGTGAAGGTTCTGCAACAGAATCAGTTGCAAATCAGGCTGAAATCAAAGAATTATTCAAAAATACTTACGGAAAACCGACCGTAACATTTAATTCTTCAAATGAAACACAATCATTTGAACAAAGAAATGTTGGTGTTATATTATCAGGCGGACAAGCCCCTGGCGGACATAATGTTATCGCAGGTTTGTACGATGCCCTAAAACAAGCAAACCCTTCTAACAAGTTATATGGGTTCTTAGGCGGTCCAAGCGGTATTATTGAGGGTAAATACATTGAATTTACCGATGAATTTATGAACGAATACAGAAACACAGGCGGTTTCGATATTATCGGTTCAGGCAGAACAAAACTTGAAACAGAAGAACAGTTCAAATCTTCTTTAGAAGTTTGTAAAAAATTAAACATCTCTGCTGTTGTAATAATAGGTGGTGACGATTCTAATACAAACGCTGCACTTTTAGCAGAATGGTTTGTTGCAAATAATGCAGGTATTCAAGTTATTGGTTGCCCTAAAACTATCGATGGCGACCTTAAAAACGAACAAATTGAAATCTCATTTGGTTTCGATACTGCAACAAAAACTTACGGTGAACTCATTGGTAATATCCAAAGAGATGCTAACTCTGCTAAAAAATATTGGCACTTTGTTAAGATTATGGGAAGAAGTGCTTCTCACGTAGCATTAGAGGCTGCTCTACAAACTCAACCTAATATCACTTTGATATCAGAAGAAGTTGAAGCAAAGAAAATGTCACTTTCTTCAATAATTGACTATATGACCGATATTATTACAAGACGTTCTCAAAACGGTAAGAACTTTGGTGTAGCAATTATCCCTGAAGGTTTAATCGAATTTATTCCGGAAATGGGTGCTATGATTGCTAACCTCAACGATATTATGAGTTCGTTAGAAAAAGACAGCCACTATACAAACGCTGAACAATCAGAAAAATTCTCAATCATAGAAAACACTTTATCAAGCGATAACGCAAAAGTGTTCTCATCATTACCAACTTTGATTAAGGCTCAATTATTAATGGACAGAGATCCTCACGGTAATGTTCAGGTTTCAAAAATTGAAACTGAAAAATTATTAATCTCTATGATTGAATCAAGATTAAAAGGTACAGGGGTTAAGTTCTCTGCACAATCACACTTCTTCGGTTATGAAGGACGTTGTGCATTCCCTTCAAACTTTGACGCAGATTATTGCTATTCATTGGGTTACAACGCATTTGCACTTATTACCTTTGGTTTGACAGGGTACTTATCGTCAGTAAGAAATCTTACAGAACCTGCTTCAAACTGGATAGCAGGCGGTGTGCCTCTAACAATGATGATGAATATGGAAAGACGTCATGGCGAAATGAAACCTGTAATCAAAAAAGCACTGGTTGAACTAGATGGACCTGTATTCAAGCAGTTAGCCGATAACAGAGAAGACTGGGCTATGAACGACAGATATTTATTCCCAGGGGCTATCCAATACTTCGGACCAAGTTCTGTTTGTGATATCACAACAAGAACTCTTGCTCTTGAACAAGGGGTAAATAAGAAAGTTTTATCTGCAACAGTATAAGACTAAATAAAATACTTAAAGACATCGGCATAAAATATGCCGATGTCTTTTTTATTTTTCATTTACCCCTCATTTACCCCTCATACCTTTACCCATTTACCCCTTTACCCCTTTACCCCAAAAGAAAAAGGAGTCTGTTTTTACCTGACTCCATTTATAATACATTCCAATACTTTTCAGATTAATTTATTTATGCACTTTTAGCATAATCTTTTTTTATTTCGGCAAAAGATGTATTTTTAATATCTTTGTCAAAATATTCATTCATAGCCACATTCATGGCTTTTTCACGGTTTTTCTTTGCGTTTCTTTTTGCAGTTACAGCGTTAGTTACCGATATATTCAAATAAGGAACACCCGCACCTAATACAACACCTGAATATGCATAGCCCGCAAGTTGTGCCCATGTTTTAAGTTTTAAATTCTTTTTAGCAATCGGGTTGGTAATCTTTTCAAAATCTTTAAGTAATTGTTTCATCTTTTTAGCCGAACCGTCAGCATTAACCACTGAAACACCATTTTCTTTTAGTGCTTCTGTCACAATTTCTCTGCGAGATGTAATATTACTGTTAAAGAATTTGTCAACTTTTTCACCAAAATGTTTGAATAAGAAACCGTCTTTTGAGTTTTCTTTATTATAACGAAGAACAGGATTATTCTTATCTTCGCATGCCATGACTACCCCTTTTTCGACAAAGTTGCCCAAAACGAGCCAGTTCAGGTAACCGAGAATACTCTTGATATCTATTTCACGAAGTTCATCGTTATCTCTACCCATCCACATTCTTGAAAGAATAGTTGTACCGTATAAGCCTTTGAACTGGTCAATGGTAGGTGCTGTCCCTTTGAATAACATTCTGTCAAGGAATTGAGAAGGTTTAGCCTTTAAAGTTGCAAGCATAATACCTGCCATTGCACCCATAGATGCAAGTTTTTTAGCCTTAAATGAGGCAGAGTTGTCTTTTGACCTTGACTCATCACCGCCAAACCCGTCAGAACCTGTCCTTTTCTTTGTCATCCAAACATTTATTGGTTGGAAACAAGCAGAGATAGCCATTGCTGCTCCTAAACCAAGCAAGGCTCTGCCTTTGCCAAAACTTTTTAAAGATGACACAAATTTATCAACTTTTGAAACATCACCTGTTTCTTTCAAAGCCCTTGTCATTCTGTAAAAATCGTCTGTTACTGTTGTAACAGAAGATGATACTGACTTACTGCCATGGCTTACAATTAATTCAGACTCTGCACCGGTTGCCTCTACTAACCTTGCGTTTAATCTGTTTGTTACTGTTTTTCTTTGTTTTGCATCAAGATTATCATTGGCAAGTTTTTTCATATCGTCAATAATATCTTGCTTGCAATCTTCAGCAACAGTTACATATCCTTTTGAGTCTGCTCTATCACTTGAAGGGTTAAAGCCTTTGATGCTTTCAACATAATCATTAATATAACTTTCAACATTACCTCCATTTGCTTTCCATTTTGCAGAGTGGACATCAACAGATTCATTAGATGCAAAAATTCTTTGAGGGCTTGAGATACCTTGTTTAGTCAAAGCCCCTGCAATAAGTGTACCTGCACCTAAACCGTATAATCCCACTGATGCATCATTTAAAGTTGATGTATATTCTCTGAAGCCTGCCTCAAAGCCATAGCCCCAGCCTCTGCGCCATATTTCCATACCTGTTGTAGGTGTACCCATAAACCCAACGTCTGTTGCGGTTGCACCCCACACAGGATTTGTTGCCAAATAATCTAAAAACGCCGTAACACCTGCCCCTTTAAAAGCAACATTGTTATTGTTTTGTTGTTTTTGAGGTTTTGCATTATTGCGTGATATAGTTTGTTGTTGAATATTCTGACTAAAATTAACCTTCATACTTTAGTTTTGACTTTCTACACAATTTTTGAACGATTGGAATGTTGAGAATTTATCAGCATCTTTTCTCATGTTTTTAAAGGTTTCTAAACCTTTAAAATTGCCATGTTGTTGATAAATTGTTACATTTTCTTTACTATTACCGGCAGTTTTATCTGTTATATTATCCGATGTCATGCCTGCAAGCAACTCTTTTTTATGGTTTCTTTCTGTTTTTAGTCTTGTAAATACAGGAACTATTAATCCCAGAATCAATAAAGAAGAACCCAGATTAACCATTTGACATTTATTTCTTAAATGTTTCATATCTTCAAGACTTCTTACACCATCTTCAACAAGTTCATCAGTAGATTTAAGGTGAGTATTTACAACCCAGTTCCCAAATTTCTTGAAGATATTGGCATCTTTATCAACCTGTTTAGTTCGGTTTAATAATTTTACCCCTTTTGTATTTTCAAGATATGAAGCATAACCTTTTGCGGCATAATCACCAAGGAAATACATACTGCTAAAAGTTACAATATCTCTTGTTGTTGCTTCAGCAAGTTCGTTTTTATCGTCAGCAACAGCCATACGAGAACCAAACGTTACGGTTGATATTGCTCTTGCCTGATCCATTGTAGGGAACTGTCCTTTAAATTCAAAAATACTCTTGAACATTTCCTTATTAGGTAGTTTCATCATTGATAACAACGCTACCCCAACCATAGAACCTACTGATATAAATTTTTGTTTAATAAGTGCTTTTTTATCTGCTTTAATTTCTTCAGGTGATTTTTCTACTTTTTGAGTATCGTCTTTCTTTGCATAATCATCATATATAGGCGCACCCTTAACACCTGACATTTTAGTTGTTATCCATCTGTTTATAGACTGCATAGACGCTGCAAGAGGTATAATAATCATCATTGCGATACTGCTTTTAACTCTTACAAGTTTTTTAGCCTTTTTAGCAAATGCTTCTATTTGTTCAGGGTTCTCTACACCATCTGCAATAAATCCCTTCAAAACACCTGTTGTATTTTTCATTGCAGATTTTAAATCAGACGTAACGGCTTTATCACCATTGCCAAATTTAACATTTTCCGTAATATGTGTTTGAGAAGCAGTTTGTTCAAACGCAGATTCTATGGTAGATTTAGCCTTTGCAGTTTTATTCTTTGTAAACCAGCCCTTAACTGTTCTGCCCATAGATTTGAGTCTTTCAGAGAATGACAAGTGTTTTTCTTCTTCAAATGTAGCGTTTGTTAATTTTTCCGCTGTTTCAGAGATGTTAGCACCTGAAATTTCGCCAAATACTTTTCTTGCATCACCATCAATACCTGATGCCTCATTCAGCATATTATAGTGAGTAGCATAAACTCTTGCTTTTTTAGCGTCATTAAATTTAGCCATACCGTCTTGGTATGCCTGTGTTGATTCAGCGTTTTTATAATAATCAGAAATTGTATCTATTGCATCATTACCTGCCCAACAACTTGATAAGTTAGCGTTTCCGCCCATTACCATCTTGTTAACGGCTTTGGCAGCACCAAGAGCAACAAACCCCGGAATCATACAGTTAACAATTAAACCTGATGACTCTCTTCTGAATGCCTCAAAACCTGCAAATAAGTTTGTCAATGATTCCCAAATACTACGAGGCCCGATTGCAGTAATCAAATCTATTGCCGCAACATTTATCATAGGGTTCTTTTCACATGCTCTGATACCCTTTATTGCATAATCAACCGCTTTATCTGTAATACGACCTTGAAAATTCGGACTGTTATCTTGTCTTTCGGCTCTGTTTCGGTTGTTGATTTTACTATTGGAATTGTTGTTTACACTAATTCGTTCTATCATTCTACAATTTTCTGATACACATACTAACTTTTTTTTGGGGTGAAAAGCAAAATACGAAAGTGAAATTTTTTACTGTAGCAACCTGTGACCATTCACTATTCACTATTCACTATTCACTACATAAGAGATTATACCAACCTCTATATTTATTTTAAAGTGGGTAAAATTTAAAATTGCTAACAATTTTCAAAATATAAAACAAATATTAATGTGATTTTTGATTGTTTTTTAAACAATGCATATATTATATTTCATTCCAAAACTTAATCATAATTTTAAAAAAAGCATGTTTATAAAACAGTCACAAAACGATAAAAAACAACATGCTTTTTATTGTAAATTTTTGTAAATTAATTTCCATAATTTAGGTTTTTCGGCATAAATAACCGACATAAAATGTATATCATGCCTGATTAATAAGGGAATAATTCA
>CAMHDG010000115.1 GCA_946183815.1 uncultured bacterium
TCTCTCTCCAAGGAGAGATATATCTGCTTCGCAGATAAACAATAATTTACCCCTCTTTACAAACAAATAAAATTTGATAAAATAAAAATCATGAAGAAAATTATTTTAACACTATCATTAATTTTATTAGTATCTGGTAAAGGTTATTGTATGTACGATTTTTGCGAATCGCCTGCCGATTACAACATGTGCCCTGATGCCTTTAATATCAGAACAGAATATTGGAAAGATATTCCAAACTATCACCCTGATGATAATATAAAATTTAAGGATATAAAAAACCCAAAACAACAAAAAATAAAACACATAAAAAAATCAAAAACAGATAACTCAACTGAACAAATAGATATTAAGCAAGACTAATAACCGTATAAAATCTAAAGGCATATAAATTTCTACAACAAAAAAAATTACAACAAGGTGGTTATAATCTGTCAAAGATTTTTTCAATAAACCCATAGAGTTTTTCTATCGTTGCGTACTCATCCATTTCTAAAGTAATTGTAGGGATATTACGTTCTACACCTGCGTATGTACCAAAACTTCCCGGAGTAGGATAACCAATATTTGGCTCAACAGGATACCCCGTAATCTCTGATATCATGCCTGCTAAATTTTGAGCAGGCCCGTCATAATTTACGATTTTATACGGAGTATGTAAGGTAATAACTGCTGATGGCTTGTACTTATCTAATACATCAATCACAAATTTTGTTTCAATCTCACTGCCTGCCTCAACACCGCCATAATATTGACCATGTTCAGACCATTCCCAGTTACGTGTAGGGAAATTCCTGTTTAAATCAATTCCGTGAGAATTACCACGTTGAGATTTAAGTTTTCCGTCAGGGTTCAAACAAGGAATAAACAACAAGTTAGATTTATTTGAACCTGCCATATAACGATTAATTAATTCTTCACCTTGCGGTTCGTCACCATGGAAAACCCCGATAATAAGAATTTGTCCTTCTCTGGAAGATAAACCGCAGAGGGAGATATCATTTCCCTCTACGGTTTTAACACTTTCTAAAACATTGTATGCAGTTAAATTCATTGATTATTTCTCCGCAGGCTGTGCCTGTTGTGTCGCTTTTATAGTAGCCTTTCTTTCTGCGGCAATCTTTTTCATCTTTGTTTCTATCTGAACAGGATTATAAGATTGATCCACATAATCTATTACAGCATGCGATTTTAAATTAGTCAAGAACATTTGCAAAGCCTTAACCTGTTCTTGAGCAGCCATGAACATTTTTATTTGTTCTTTTACCTTTTCATAAGGTTGTTGTCCTGCTGCCATTCTGTCTGTAACCTTTATAATATGGAATCCATAAGGAGTCTGAACTATTCCGCTAATTGTGTTTGGCTTTTGAGAAAAAGCAACATCAGCAAACTGTGGAACCATATCCTTCTTTGCAAAGAACCCGATGTCACCACCATTTTTTGCAGTCATTGTATCGTCTGACTCATCTCTTGCTATTGCCTCAAATTTTTCAGGGTTATGTTTTAATTGTGAAGCAATCTTTTCTGCCTTATGGTAGCGTTCTTCCATTATTTTTTGGACTTCTGCGTTCATCTCAATATCATTCATTGTTTTATTTTTTGTCATCAACTGTTGTTTAATCTCATTTCTGTTAGCAGAGATTAAAATATGAGATGCTCTGACCTTATCCGGATATTTGAATTTAGATATATTCTTATTATAAAAATCTTTTGCCTGTGAATCAGAAATAGACACTGGATGAATAATATCTACTAATTTTCTCATCTTTATTTCTTGTGCCAAATCTTTTTCAAACTGCGATTTTGACACACCATTTTGTTTTAGAATTTCGTTGAATTTTTCTTTTGAACCGACTTTATCAATCATTTTTTCACGTTCACGTTCAATATCATCTCTGTTTACCGTGATTTGACGTTTTTCCATTTCCTGATTTATAAGTTCTTTTACAATAATCTCATTAACAACTCTGTCTTTAAGCATTAAATACATAAGATTATCTTCATCTTCCGGAACATCAATCCCCATTTGTGCTAATTGTGAGTGCTTTGCAGCATCTTTATACGCTTGTTCAAATTGAGATTTAGTAATATTCTGATTATTTACCTTAATAATTGTTCCGCCTTTAAACCCACAGCCTGAAAACATTACGGCTGATGCTAATAATGTTAATAAAACTCTCTTCATTAATTTATCCCCTTATCTTTATTGTACTCGGTTTTTATATTTTCTATATCATAAAACAAATCGACCAAAATGTTAAATACTTCATTAAAATTCATAACAGAATTATTCAGCAAAAGAATAGATTTTGCATCTGTCACACCGGATGGTGCAGAGGTATATTTAATATATTTTGTAATCTCTCTTGGTAGTCCTGTCTGCAATATCATCCATTCTGTACGTGTAAACGGAGTATAAATTCTGATATTATCCATCGTTTCACGTATAGTTGTTATACCGACTTTAGTTCCTGCAAGACGTATCTGAACAAGTTTTATCAAGTTAGAAACTTCTTCAGGTATTTTTGAGAACCTGTCTTTCCACTCTGATTCAATATAATTCAACTCTGTTTCATTATGAACATCTGCAAGCCGTTTATACTCTATCATTTTTTGTTCTTTTGAGCCGACCCAATCATCAGGGATAAAGGCAGTAACATTTATATCGACAATAGTAGGCTGACGTTTTTCAACCGTTTCACCCTGTAATTCTTTTACTGTTTCTTCTAAAAGTTGACAATATGTATCAAAACCAACATTTACCATGTGACCATGTTGCTTCGTACCTAAAATATTTCCAACCCCTCTGATTTCTACATCTCTCATGGCTATCTGGTAACCGCTTCCGAGGGATGAAAATTCTTTAATAGCCATAAGCCTTTGATAAGCCTCTTTTGTTAGATTTTTTCCACTCTTAAAGAAACAATAACAATACGCCTGACGGTTAGAACGTCCGACACGACCTCTCAACTGATAGAGTTGAGCAAGCCCAAACCTGTCAGCATCATGAATAATCATTGTATTAGCATTAGGGATATCAAGCCCGTTTTCAATAATTGTTGTACAAAGCAATATATCGTATTCGTGTTCTTCAAACTTAACAATAACATCTTCTAACTGACTTTCGGAAAGTTGCCCATGCCCGACACCTATTCTTGCATTCGGAACAAGTTCCTGTAATTTAAGTTTAAACTCCTCTATTGTTTCTACCCTGTTATACAAATAAAATACCTGACCATCTCTGTCTAATTCGTGAGTTATAGCGTTCCTAACCGTTTTTTCATCAAAGTTTCCGACAAATGTTTTAACAGGCAGTCTGTTTTTTGGAGGGGTATTTATTACAGACATGTCCTTTATCCCTGATAAAGACATATAAAGAGTTCTCGGAATAGGAGTTGCCGACATTGTAATAATATCAATATTTTCTCTTAATTGTTTCAGTTTTTCTTTGTGTCTTACCCCAAATCTGTGTTCTTCATCAATAACAAGAAGTCCTAAATCTTTAAAAACTATACCGTCTTGTAGAAGCCTATGTGTACCGATTACCACCTCACACTTACCCAGTGCCATATTTTTAATAGTTTCTTTTTGCTGTTTAGGTGACCTGAAACGACAAAGCAATTCTACATCTATCTGATAAGGTTTGAACCTCTCTGATATAGTCTGATAGTGCTGGAGTGCCAAAATAGTAGTCGGTGCAATCAAGGCAACCTGTTTACCTGATGCAACCGCTTTAAACATAGCCCTCATAGCGACCTCTGTTTTACCAAACCCAACATCACCACAGATAAGCCTGTCCATAGGGTTAATATTCTCCATATCTGCCTTGACCTCATTTATGGCTCTCATCTGGTCAGGGGTTTCTGTATATTCAAAGGCTTCTTCCATCTCGACCTGCCAAGAAGTATCAGGCTCAAATTGAATACCTTGCTGCATCTTACGTTTTGCATAAAGACGTAATAAATCATAAGCAACGGTTTCAACCTCTTTTTTAACCCTTGCCTTCGTTTTATTCCAGTCAGAACCTCCCATTCTCGACAATTTAGGCTTTACCGCACCTGCCCCTCTGTATCTGCATAACAGGTTAATTTGCTCTGCGGGTATATGCAACTTATCTTTATTTGCATATTCTATTGTTAAATAATCTTTTAACTGTCCGTCTATTTCCTGCTGGGTTAATCCCTTATATATACCAACCCCATGGATAGAATGAACGACATATTCTTCAGGCTGAATATCGTTTATACTCTCGATATACTCTGCTTTTTCTTTATGATAAGACCGCTTTGAAGAGGTAATGTCTTTATTTCTCTTATTAAACAATTCTTTATCAGTAAGTATAATAAATTTTGCCTCATCAACAATAGTTCCTGAGGCAGAAATAGCACCAACATAAGAAACATTAAAAATTTCATAAGCGGTCAGAACCTCTTTCACACGTTCCTTGTAATTGGTTGCAATTATAATTTCATAATCCTTATGGGATGCCAAATACACAGCAAGTTCATCCATATCGGCATTAAAACTCTTAACAGTCTGACCGTTTAGATCTATAACCTCATCAAACTCACTATCTAAAAAGTTATTAAACCCAATTTTAACAAAAGGGGCAGTCTGATTTGTAAATTCTGAAAATGTAAAATGATTTTTTCCCTTTAGTTCATAAATAAGTTGAGTTTTTAAATTCTCATGATACTGCTCTTCGCAAGTGTCCTCCATAAACTGATACTTTGTATAAATCTCTGATTTTTCATCAAAAATAACAATATAATCTTTTAAATAGTCAAAAACAGATACATAATCATCATAAAAATAATTCTGATAAACCTCTATCCCCTCAAAATATTTTTCTTCTTCCAACTGTTCTTTCAACTCCTTTGGAAAATCTTTCGGGGTAGTTTTGTCAAGAACAAATTTATACATGGGATAAATATCAACTTTTTTTATTCCTTTTTCGATAGAACGCTGGGTTTCTCTGTCAAAAGTTCTTATATCAACAATCTCATCACCCCAAAACTCAATTCTAACAGGATTCTCACCTAACGGGTAAACATCTGTAATATCCCCACGGATACTAAACTCGGATATATCGTTTACCATAGTAGAGCGTTTAAACCCCAGTTCCATTAATTTTTCAAGCATATCTTTTTGGGTAATCTCATCGCCTATTTTTAAAGATAGTTTATTTTTATCGAAAAATTTTTTATTTGGAAACTTTTCAAGTAAAGATTTCACAGGTGCAATAACTAAATCAGGTTTATCCATCAATATGTTCATCTGCTTTGCATAGTCATATTTGTTAATATTTACCCCTTCATAAACAGAGGTATTTTGATACGGAAAAATCTCAGACTTTATATCGAATAAAGAGTCTAAATCAGCCTGATAACGAAGTGCATATTGCTCTGTTGAGGTAATAAAGAGGAGTTTTTTCTTTGACCAGTCCTTAATTTTTTTGAGAGAAAGTAGCCGCAAAAACGCAGTCAGACCTGTTACACAAAAAGAGCCGGATGCACGAACATAACTCTCAAATTCATAAAACAAGTCAGATTTTTCTATTCTCATATTTATATTTTACCATAAGAGGAAAAATGATGCAGGGGTAAATAGGGGTAAATAGGGATAAATAGGGGTAAATAGTGGTAAATGTAAGAGATAAAATATTAATTTGCTAATAATTATTGTTGTAACCGCTCACCAAATTTGAGAATTTTACTTGAAAGGGCTGTTAGGCATGGTAATCTCTGATTACTGCATCAATAAAACAGAATATATAAAAGATGCGGTAAATAAAATTTACCACATCCTACATCTATAATATTTACCCCTATTACCCCTATTTACCCCTAGGCATTAGGGCTTTCGTATTCAACGCCCATTTCTTTTAGTGCAGAGATAAATTT
>CAMHDG010000116.1 GCA_946183815.1 uncultured bacterium
GATTAGTAGGGGTAGATTTACCTCGTAACAAAAGAATGGAAGTAGCCTTAACATATATTTATGGCATAGGACCTACTCGTAGTAAGAAAATTTTAGAAGCAACAGGCATTTCACCTGATTTAAGAACAGATGATTTGACTGATGAAGATATTAAACTTTTAAGAAACGAACTTTCTAACTACCATATTGAAGGTGATTTGAGAAGAGAAGTTTCTTTACACATCAAACGTCTTCAGGAAATCAACTCATACAGAGGTATGCGTCACAAAAGAAATCTTCCTTGCAGAGGTCAAAGAACAAAAACTAACGCAAGAACAAGACGTGGTAAGAAAACAGGACCGGTTGCTAAGAAGAAATAGGATTATTTCTTTAATAGGAAATGATTTCTGAAATGGAAAATGGAAAATGGAAAATGGAAAATTTCTATGTCGGCAAAGCCGACTATTGAACACCTTGTAAGGTAATTCCAACAATGTCCAATATCCTTAGCCGATAGGCTATAAAATAATTTTCAATTTTCAATTTTCAATTTTCAATTATTTGAATAGAAAATTAAAACAAAAAATAAGGATAAGAAAAATGGCAAGACCAAAAACAACAAAGAAAAAAGAAAAGAAGAATGTATTGCAAGGTGTAGTACACATTCAATCTACTTTTAATAACACTATTGTTACCTCAACAGATACTCAAGGTAATGCTATTGCTTGGGCAACTGCTGGTGCAACAGGTTTTAAAGGTGCAAGAAAGGGTACTCCGTTTGCAGCACAATCAGCAGCAGAACTAGTTGCTAAAAAATCAATCGATCAAGGTATGAAAAAGGTAGAAGTTTATATTAAAGGACCTGGTTCAGGTCGTGAAACTGCTATCAGAGCAATCCAAGCAGCAGGTTTGGAAATTACTTTGATTAAGGACGTTACACCTATTCCACACAACGGATGTCGTCCACCTAAAAAACGTAGAGTATAGTTACAAAAATGGAAAATGGATAATGGAAAATGGAAAATATCTTTATCGGCTTAGCCGATTATTGAACTCCTTGAAAGATAATTCCGAAAGTGTCCAATATCTGTAGCCTCTAGGCAACAACATAATTTTCAATTTTCAATTTTCAATTTTCCATTTAAAAAAGCGGGGGCTTACTCAAAGCCAATGAGTAAACCGTAGAAGCCCCGCAGGAAAAGGAGAAAAAATGGCAAGATACACAGGACCTACAAATAAATTATTCCGTAACTACGGTGTAAAAGATTTATCAAACAGAAAGTTAACATCTTCTATGAGACAGACTGCTTCAGGTCAGCACGGTGCTGTTAGAAAGAAACTTTCTGAATATGCAATTCACTTAAACGAAAAACAAAAAATCAGAATGACTTATTTAGTTAGTGAAAAACAATTTGCTAAATATTACAACGAAGCAGCAAGAAGAAAAGGTGTAACAGGTACTATTTTGTTACAAATTCTTGAATCAAGACTTGACAACATTTTGTTCAGAGCAGGTTTTGGTGTTACTCGTAAACAATCAAGACAAATTGTTAACCACGGACACGTTCTTGTTAACGGTAAAAAGGTTGATATTCCATCATACTTGGTTAAACCTGAAGATGTTATTACCGTTAGATCAAAGAGTGCTGATTTCTTGAAGGTTGTTATGTCTGCAATCGATTTATCATGTGCTCCTGCTTGGATTACAGTTGATAAAGACGCTTTGAAGATTACTTTTGACAGAGTTCCTTCAAGAGAAGAATTAGACCCTGATTTTAAAGAACAATTAGTCATCGAGTATTACTCTAAATAATCTGATAGGAGAAAATTATAATGGAATTAGATATTAAAACTGTAAATACTGCCACAAGTTCTGATGGCTCACAATATGGTAAATTTGTAATAAGCCCATTGGAAAGAGGGTTCGGTATTACTGTTGGTAACTCTTTAAGAAGAGTTTTGTTATCAAGTCTTGAAGGTACAGCAGTTACTTCAGCAAGAATTGAAGGTATTACTCACGAATACACTGCTATCCCTGGTGTTTTAGAAGACGTTGTTGACGTATTGTTGAACTTTAAAGGTTTAGCAATCAAGACTGATTCTAAAGAACCACAAACTTTAAGAATTGATATCGATAAACCTGGGCCTGTATTGGCTAGTGATATTCAACTTCCTGCAGGTGTTAAAATCGTTAACCCTGTTTCCATGCTGAAATTACTGTTGAAACAGGTAAAGGCTATGTTCCTAACGATGTTCCTCGTAACAAAGAGGGCGTAGCAATCGATATGTTGCCTATTGATGCAACATTTATGCCTATCAAGAAAGTAAAATATGATGTTGAACCTGCTCGTGTAGGTGATTCTATTGATTTCGATAAGTTGACTCTTGAAATTTGGTCTAACGGTACTGTTGATGTTACATCAGCATTATCACAGGCTGCTAACTTGTTAATTGAACACTTTGTTCAAATCGCAGGTATTTCAGGAACTGCTCCTATTCTTTCAGGTTATGAATCTTCAGTATCATCTTCTATGATTATTGATGATGAGCCTGTTGCTCAGGAAGCAGAAGAAACTCCTTCAATCTCTATTGAAGATTTAGAGTTGTCAGTTAGAGCATATAACTGCTTGAAGAGAGCAAGTATTAACTCTATGGCTGAATTGCTTAAGAAATCAGAACACGATTTGTTGATTATCAAAAACTTTGGTAAAAAATCAGCAGATGAAGTTATTGAAAAATTACACGAACACGGTTTAGATCTTCAACCAAATCCTGAAATGGATGAGGATGGAGTTCTTATCGGAGAATAAGAAATACAAATAGTAAATTATAAGGAAATAAAACAATGAGACACCAAACTAAAAAACATACACTTGGCAAAGCACAAGACCAAAGAAAAGCCTTGTTGCGTTCATTGGCTACCGAATTGTTTACCTATGGTGAAATCAAAACTACTATGGCTAGAGCAAAGGCTTTAAGACCGTACGCAGAAGGTATTATCACTTTGGCTAAAAAAGGTGACTTGAACTCAAGAAGACAGGCTGCCAAGTTTATCTTTGATAAAGAAACAGGTAAATTTATGGATCCTGAAACTGCTCAAGTTTATGAAACAGCAGAAGAAGGTAAGAAACTTGTTTCTCAAACTGTATTGAGAAAATTGTTCTCAACAATCAGTAAAGAATATTCTGAACGTAACGGTGGTTACACAAGAATCTTCAGATTACCTCCTCGCAGAGGTGATGCTACTGAAATGGCTCTTATTCAGTTGGTATAATTGAATGAGGTATTCAGTTCAAGTTCAGTATGTGGGGAAAAATTACGCAGGAAGTCAAATTCAGTTTGAAAATGGCAAAGAGCGTGAGTTCCCTACAATACAGGGCGAACTTGAGAAAGCAATTCGTACATTCTTAAATAGCGGGGAAACCCGTTCAAATAAACTACATAAACTGGATTGCCACGCCGATAAGTCGGCTCGCAGTAACAGTTGTCGCAGTATAAAAACAGTCTTTTCCGGTAGAACAGATAGAGGTGTGAATGCCATAGGGCAAGTCGCTCATTTTGATTATGATAAAGATATTGTTGCTTCAGATTTTATCTATCATGTGAACGAAATATTGCCTGATGATATTTCCATCTCGGACTTGAAAAGAGTTCCTGACGATTTTCATGCTCAAAAATCAGCAAAAAGTCGCCGGTATCGGTTTGAGTTTATCAATCGTAGATACAAACAGGCGTTTGATGGTGATTTGATGAGGGTGAAATTCGGGGTAGATATCGAAAGAATGAATAAGTCTTTGAGTTATTTACTGGGTGAACATGATTTTTCAAGTTTTAAGTCCTCCGGAACGCTAAACCCAAGCAAAGTCTGTATTTTATATCGTGCCGAGGTCAAAAAAGATGGCGACAGAGTTATTCTTGATATTGAGGGTAATAGGTTCTTATACAATATGGTAAGAACAATAGTCGGAACTCTTTTGAAGATTGAAGGGCATAACCTTGAGCCTGAACACATGCGTGAGGTGCTTGAGGCGAAAGACCGCAGAAAAGCAGGTCAAACAGTTGAACCGTATGGTTTGACGCTGATGAAAGTTGAGTACTTTCATTAATGGAAAATGGAAAATGGAAAATGGAAAATTTCTTTGTCGGCTATGCCGACTATTGAACACCTTGTAAGGTAATTCCAACAATGTCCAATATCCGTAGCCGATAGGCTACAAAATAATTTTCAATTTTCAATTTTCAATTTTCAATTTATTTTAAAGATAATACAAAATAAAGGGAAAT
The DNA here is from genome assembly GCA_946183815.1 of uncultured bacterium. Taxonomy (GTDB): domain Bacteria; phylum Cyanobacteriota; class Vampirovibrionia; order Gastranaerophilales; family Gastranaerophilaceae; genus UBA2883. The sequence goes on from CAMHDG010000116.1 coordinate 4,264, forward strand.
CGAAATGAATAAAACATATTCAGCAAAACCTCTCGAAGTTGAAAGAAAATGGTATGTGATAGATGCGGAAGGCGAAATTCTTGGTCGTCTTGCTACTCGTGTTGCAAACATTTTAAGAGGTAAAAACAAACCTGAATACACTCCTAACGTTGATACAGGCGATTTTGTTATCGTTATCAACGCTGAAAAAGTGTTAGTTTCAGGTAATAAAGAAACTGATAAAATCTATTATCACCACACTGGTTATCCGGGTGGTTTAAAATCTGCTTCTGTTAAAGAAGTTAGAGAAAAAGATGCTACTAAATTGATTGAAAAAGCAGTTAAGGGTATGCTTCAACACAACACATTAGGCGCTCAACAATTTAATAAGTTGAAAGTTTATTGTGGTTCTGAACATCCACACGCTGCACAACAACCAATCGTGTTAGAAAAGGAGGCTAAATAATGGCTGCTAATGAAATTATTGCTACAGGCCGCAGAAAAAATTCTATCGCGGTTGTAAAACTTGTTAAGGGTAAAGGTAGAATCTTTGTTAATGGTAAAACTTTACAAGCATATATCGGTAACAGACCTGCTGTTGAAATGATGATTTACAGACCGTTAGTTTTGACAGAAAACCAAGATAAATATGATGTTAAGGTTAAGGCTGTTGGCGGTGGTATTGTTGGTCAATCAGGTGCTATCAGACACGGTATTTCAAGAGCGCTGCTTAAAGCAAATGAAGAATATAAAGCAGTTCTTCGCTCTGAAGGTTTGTTAACTCGTGATGCACGTGTTAAAGAACGTAAGAAATACGGTAGAAAAAGAGCACGTAAGAGATTCCAATTCTCAAAACGTTAATACTGCAAAGTATTTATATACAAAAAGTCCGAGAGTTATTCTCGGACTTTTTAGTTTTGGCTTATTTTGGCATATACAAAATATAACCGGTGTGTTATTATTTTATTAAAGGTATGAAAAGAAGAGGAATTTTATATTATGGCAACAGAAATGACAGGGAAAAATGGTAAAGTTAAGATTACAGCAATAGACGATGTTAATATAACAGATACAAATGCTAATACAATCTATGTTGTTGCCAATAAAAATGGTGAAGTAAAAGGCAAGAATACTTTTAAATTCAGTGCTAATTCGGGAACAGATGTTATTCAGGGCTATGATAGTAGTGATACTCTTGTTTTTGAAGGGGCAAAGGATTTATCATATTCAAAAACAGGTGCAGGAAAAGATCTTATTATTAATAAGAATTATGATGATGATGATGAAAAATACAAAGATAAAATCACTTTAAAGAATTATTTTGCATCTGATGATGTTAGTATCGGCGGGGTGAATATTAATAGTCTGTATATTTCAGGCAGCGGTAAACTCAACGGTACAAAGTATAGTGATGTCATAATTGGAAGTAAAAAAGCCGATAAAATCACAACAGGTGCAGGTAATGACGTAGTAGTTGCAGGTAAAGGTAAAGATACAATTACTGTTGACGGAAGCGGAAAGAAAGACCTTATTTTTGCAGATGGTGACGGTAATGACACTGTTATTATGAATAATAATACAGCAGAGGTTAAATTAGATCTTTCAGAAAAAAATGATGGTATTGATGAATATACAAAAT
>CAMHDG010000117.1 GCA_946183815.1 uncultured bacterium
AATTTTTCTCTCTCCAAGGAGAGATATATCTGCTTCGCAGATAAACAATAATTTATATACTTTATATGCACAAATTTAACATAAGAAAACAATATTAATAATTGTAAAAAATACAATTTATTTTTACAAAGGTTAATAAAGCCCTGAAACATTTAATCCGCTTAAATTATGGTTATCATTCAAAAAACAAAAAATCATACAGATGAATGAAGCATGGTTTTCTTCTCTTAACAAGACTATTTATTAGTGATAAAATTTTGTAATAAGAAAAATTTAACAAGGAAAGCATGGTGAAAGTCCATCGCTGGTCCGCAACCGTGAAAGTCGGAATACTTGGGAAATTAGGGAAATACTTGCGAGACTGAGGAGATTTTAAATTTATGGAAGAGACAACTGCAAAAAATGGAGAAGTTGTGGGCATGGGTAATATGTCCTCAAATGTGACAAATTCAATCAAAGGAACGGCTATCAAAAAATCTGTTGAAGAACCAATCAACAACAATACTATTTCTTCAAAGGTTATTGATATTGGCACTAAAATGTCAACTGACAGAATCAATATCGTAAAAAAAGACGGAACTTTGGAAGCATACGATATTACAAAAGTAGTGACTGCTATCAAAAAATCGGCAGCACGTATGTTAATCGATTTGACATCAGAAGAAATCAACCAAATTTGTAATATCGTAAACAAAAGTGTTTTAAATTTAGGCTACAGCAACATCGAAATTATCAAAATTCACAGTATTGTTGAAAGTGCTCTTGAAGATGTAAACCCAAAAGTTGCAAAAAGTTACAGAGATTACAGAAACTATAAAATTGACTTTGTAAATATGCTTGATAAAGTTTATCAGGAAAGTCAGAAGATTATGTATGTCGGAGATAAAGAAAATTCAAACTCTGATTCAACATTAGTTTCAACAAAACGCTCTTTGATTTTTAATCAACTTAACAAAGAATTGTATAAAAAATTCTTCCTTAATGTTGAAGAATTGCAGGCTGCACGTGATGGGTATATCTATATTCACGATATGGCGGCAAGACGAGATTCAATGAATTGCTGTTTGTTTGATATTGCAAACGTACTCAAAGGCGGATTTGAAATGGGTAACCTTTGGTATAATGAGCCAAAATCATTAAGAGTTGCCTTTGATGTCATCGGCGATGTAACAATGGCAGCGGCAGGTCAACAATATGGCGGTTTCACATTGCCGGAGGTTGATAAAGTTTTAGCACCTTATGCAGAAATGAGTTACAAAACTGCTTATGAAAAATATATTCTTATGGGTGTAGATTTTGAAAACGCAAGAAATCAGGCACTTAAAGATGTTCAAAGAGAATTTGAACAAGGATTCCAAGGTTGGGAATACAAGTTTAATTCTGTTGCATCAAGCAGAGGTGACTATCCGTTCATAACTGTTACGGCAGGTCTTGGAACAGGTGAATTTGAACGTATGGCATCATTAACTATGCTTAATGTCAGAAAAGAAGGTCAGGGCAAATCAAGTTGCAAAAAACCGGTTCTTTTCCCAAAAATTGTATTTTTATATGATAAAGAATTACACGGAAAAGGAAAAGAACTTGAAGATGTTTTTGAAGCAGGACTGGAATGTTCTCAAAAATCAATGTATCCTGACTGGTTATCGTTATCGGGTGAAGGCTACGTTGCAAGTATGTATAAAAAATATAAGAAAGTGGTTTCCCCTATGGGTTGCAGAGCGTTCTTATCACCTTGGTACGAAAGAGGCGGAATGAAACCTGCTGATGAAAACGATACTCCGGTTTTTGTCGGAAGGTTTAATGTTGGCGCTATAAGCCTTCATTTACCAATGATTTATGCAAAGGCTAAAAAAGAAAGCAGAGATTTCTATGAAGTGCTTGACTACTATATGGACATGATTAGAAATCTTCACAGAAGAACATTAGATTATCTTGGAGAAATGAGAGCATCAACAAACCCTCTTGCATATTGCGAAGGTGGTTTCTATGGCGGACATCTTGGTTTCCACGATAAAATTAAACCTTTATTAAAATACACAACCGCATCATTTGGCATCACCGCTCTAAATGAGTTGCAGGAAATTCATAACGGTAAGTCTATCGCAGAAGATGGGGAATTTGCTCTTGAAGTGATGAGATATATTAACAAAAAAATTGATGCATACAAAAAAGAAGATGGGTATTTATATGCAATCTATGGAACACCTGCTGAAAATCTTTGCGGGCTACAAATCAAACAATTCCGTAAAAAGTATGGCATTGTAGAAAATGTTTCAGACAGAGGCTATGTTTCTAACAGTTTCCACTGCCACGTTTCAGAAAATATTACTCCTATCGAAAAACAAGATTTAGAAAAAAGATTCTGGGACTTGTTAAACGGCGGAAAAATTCAATATGTAAAATATCCTATTTCCTACAATTCGGAAGCAGTTAAAACATTAATCGAAAGAGCGATGGATATGGGCTTCTATGAAGGAGTTAACTTGTCACTTGCTTATTGTGATGACTGCGGACACGAAGAATTGAATATGGATGTTTGTCCAAAATGCGGAAGCAAGAACCTCACAAAAATCGACAGAATGAACGGTTATCTTTCATACTCACGTGTAAAAGGTGATACTCGTCTAAATGAGGCAAAAATGGAAGAAATTAAAGACCGTGTAAGTATGTAGAGATAAATGGGGTAAATGGGGTAAATGCTTTATGAATTATCATAATATAACAACTGACGATATGCTGAATGGAGATGGATTAAGAGTTGTTCTTTGGGTTGCAGGTTGTAATCACCATTGCAAGAACTGCCAAAACCCTGAAACTTGGGATGTTGGTGGCGGTATTCCATTTGACGAAGATGCAGAAAAAGAATTGTTTGACGATTTGAGTAAATCTCATATATCAGGTATTACTTTTAGCGGTGGTGATCCTTTACACCCTTTTAATCGGTCAGAAGTATTCAGACTTATTGACAGATGTGCAAGTGAATATCCTGACAAAACAATTTGGCTTTACACCGGCTATAAATGGGAAGAAATAAATCAACTTCAGGGTATTGAAAAAATTGACGTACTCTGTGATGATGAATTTGTTCAAGAATTGAATGACAACAATATTCACTGGGTAGGAAGTTCTAACCAAAGAGTAATAAATGTAAAAGACACTTTAAAAAAAGGAGAGGTTGTTCTCCACGAAGGTGTAGGTGTAGCATAATAAAAAAAAGTGCGATTTAATCGCACTTTTTTTATTTAACTATATTAAATTAGTAATTACCCTTTTTATTTTATCAAATACTGACATAGGTCTTACAATATTTTTTAAAGGGACACTCTTTATATTTTGTTCTTCAGGCTGGGTTGAGCGTGAATATTTAACATCAGGCTGACCAAAAAGCATAACATAAGAAACTCTGTACCCGTCAGGTATTTCCACATAATCACATAATTCGGGAAATATTTTAAAAAAGTAATACGCAAACCCGCACCAGACAGTACCAACCATTGATTGAGCATACATATCAAAATAAGAAAGTGCAATTATCGGGTCTTCTCTTCTGCATGGTGCATTAAGAGGTACAGATACAACTACCATATGCGGAGCACCCCTATAAATAACATCCTGCCCATTTTGTATAGCATCAGCCATACCCCTAAAATGAGGAAACATCTTCTGCACAAGAGAATTACTCAACAGTTTTACGGCTCTTGTATTTGTCATATTTCTAATTTTATCCATCACCTCAATATCGTCAACGAATGAGAAGTGAAGATTATGAAAATTTACCCCGGTCGGAGTATATTTCAACATATTTTTTAACTTATTCATTCTTTCGTTATCAAGATTTTCAGGCTTATACATTCTGACACTGCGTCTTGATTTAATGAGGTCTAAAATTTCATCAGAATTAATATTAATCTCGTTTAAATTAAGGCTGTCATCGGGATTTTTACCCCAAATACTCAACGCACCTGTCGGACATATTGCAAGGCAGTGCTGACATTTTATACAGTTATATTCTTTATCTTTAACAAACTGTGGAATTTTAGTTTCTTCATTCTGCTCAAGACAATGAACAATACAGTCTTTTACACACATCCCACACTTAATACACTTTTCTTCATTAATTTTTAACTCAGGAAAATTCATAATACCTCAACTTTCATATATTTATTTTTCCCTTACCCTCTTGAAAAACCCCAAAAATCTTTTTCAAAGAAGGCAAGAAACGGAATAAGTTCTAATCTGCCAATTAACATATCAATAATAAGTATAATTTTTGACATCGGATGCAGCGTTTCATAACCGCCCATCGGACCGATGACACTGCCGAAAGCAGGTCCGATATTACCGATAGAGGCAACAGAACCCGATATACTAATAACAATATCTTGTTCTAAAATAGCAATAACAACAATGGAAACCGCTATTAATGTTAAATAAAAAGACACAAACATTACCGTTTGAGAAAGAATATCTCTTACAATAATGTTATTATCCATCTTAACATTTAAAACAGCATTTGGGTGAATAATCTTTTTGACCTCATTTTTCATAATCTTTGCAATAAGAACCCAACGTGATATTTTTACACCACCTGATGCAGAACTTGCACACCCACCCGTAAACATTGCAATAAACAAAAGTGTCTTTGTTGTAAAGTGCCACTGCGAATAATCTGCACTGGCACTACCGGTTGAAGACATAATTGATATAACCTGATACATAGAATGAGTAATTGCACCAAAAATATCATAATGATCATTTATCACAAGGGATGTACCCACAAGAGCAGATATACCTAAAAATATAAATAAATACGCTCTAAATTCTTCATTTTTAAATAAATCAAGCGGATTAAAATTTGTTAGTGCCTTAAACTGAAGATTAAAATTCGCACCTGACAAAAATATAAAAACAAGCACTATCCAAGTAATATACATTGAATTATAACCCATAATACTCTCACCGTTTGGAGAAAAGCCTCCTGCAGAAAGTGTGGAAAAACTGTTACAAACAGAGTCAAACAACGGCATCCCTGCAACCCACAATAAAATAATTTCAATCAGGGTTAAAAGCGTATAAATTTTCCACAAAGATGATGCTGTACTTCTAATACGTGGAGTGAATTTTTCTTCGGTAGGTCCGGGGGATTCTGCAAAAAACATCTGACGGCCTGCAACTGCGAATTGAGGCAAAATTGCTATAAATAATACGATAATACCCATACCGCCTAACCATTGAGTAAACGAACGCCAGAAAAAAACGGCTTTCGGATAATCCATATTTGAATTTATAGCAGCACCCGTTGTCGTTATACCTGATACTGCCTCAAATAAAGCATCGATTGGCGATATATCAAAAAATAGATATGGAATGGCAGCAATTACACTAGCTAATACCCATGCCAGCACAACAATAAACAAACATTCACTTTTCTTTATATCATTTAAGTTTTCAAGGTTAGATGACTTATGCAACCATCTGCAAATAAGACTCAACCCGTAAGATATAACCGCACCTACAACAAACGGTAAAATTGAGTCGTGCTGATGATATATCAACGCAACAAAAACAGGAACAAGCACCATCAGTGCAAAACTTTTTAAAATAATTTCAAACGCATAGGACAAATGTGTAATTCTCATACTAAATCACCTTAAAAAATTCTTTAATACACTGTGCATTGTCTGATGTTGTAAAAACTATCAGGGTATCACCGATTTTCAAAACAGTATCACCTTTTGGGATAATAATTTTATTCTTTCTCTGAACAATACTAATGACGGCTTTTGCCGGCAAGTGTAAGTCCATAACCTTAGTGTTATCAAATCGCAAATCAGAAACACCTATCTCAATAATTTCGCCTTTTCC
>CAMHDG010000118.1 GCA_946183815.1 uncultured bacterium
CAACCGAAAAACACCCCAAAAAGTGCGGGTAATCCTCTTAAACGGATTGCGCCATGGGTGTTTAGCGGGATGTTATTAACAGGTGTATCTTCGTGTTCTGAAGAAAAAAGATACTCTGACTTTGAAAAATTTAGTGGAATTACTACCGAATACACTGATGTAACAAAACAGACAAGAGATTCTGTAATGAAGCCTGTTTATGAATTACAAAGAAAATTGTCACCTGACGATAATTTTCTCAAAGGGATAAAATATGATATAGTTCGCTCTTTTTCAAACATGAATGCAGGCGACAGTTTCAAAAAATATGTTAAAGAAAACGAAAGTGATGTTTCTTATAAAGGGACAAGTTTTTATTCTGACAGACTCCTCCCTAAAAGAATAGCAGTTCAAGAATGTGCGTTTAAAGATAATAATAAAATCAATTCAATGCGTCAAACAGTTATGCACGAAACAGGACACCATTTTGACAATTATTATGGACATGACCACAATGCCGACTTTGCACAAAAATGGGACTCTATTATGTATAAACACGAGATAAATCCCGAATCAGACTTGTTTACCTTTAGAACAGTTGTCGAAAAAGACAGACAGATTGAATCCTATTTCTATGCAAATAATTCATTGAGCGATAAAACTGAATTTCAAAATGCACTTTACAAAGATATAAATAATCTTAAAAACAAAAAAGAATTACCAAAAGATATCGACTACTATTTAGGAAACATCGATATAAAAATAGGTACAACAAGAGAAGAACTTAATCGGGCAGACGGGGTTAGAAGTGAAATATATGCAAATTTGTTCTCTTACCTGACAGGACAGGATGATGGAAACAAAGAAAAATTTTTAGACTGTTTCTCTGACAGCAAAAAAATAGTTGCAAAAGATATGAAAAAATTTTTAAAATTTATAAAATAAGAGTATTCTAATAAATCAAACTTATCCTATAAACTCGTGCCTATGGTCACGTTACATAAGAATATTACCTTAAAATTGCTTGCGTATATATAACTAAAAATTTATAAAAGGCCTAAAATATATAGGCACAATATTTTATACAGGTAATATGTCAGAATACGATATTACACACCTATTATACTTTAAGTTATTGTGATTCTATAATAAAAAAAAGACGCAAATTTCTTTTAAATTCACATCTTTTTTTCATTATTTCCTGAATAATATCAAGCGTTGCTTTTGCCTGATTATTTATCCTTCCTGACTTGCACCTTCTTCTTTTTTCTTTTTAAAGAATTTTTCTTTCTTTTTTTCTTTCTTTGTTTTAGTAGGGTCGTTATCTATTTCTTCGTCAGCCTCGTCATCTTCATCATCGTCAGAATCATCTTCAGAATTTTCTTCCTCCTCGTCAGAAAAAGCCTTTTCTTTATCGGTTAACTCTGGTTTAACATCCTGTTCTTCACCTTCTTCAGAATTTTCTTCTTCTGAATCTGTTTGTTCTTGATTTTCATCATCAGAGGCTTCGTTATCAACAGAATTTTCTTCGTCACCTTCAGAAGACTCAGAGTTCATTAGTTCTTCCAGTTTTTTACGTTCTTCGTCCTCTTTTGCCAAAATTTCATTGATTTCGTCTTCATTCTTTGCACGAACAACAGGTATAGAAAGCATTAAAGCCATCTGCTCGTCTTCGTGTTCAAAACTCAAATCCAGTAATTCTCTGTCTAATTCCATATACTTTGACAAAAGTTCAATAAGTTCTTTTCTCATTCTGTCCATAATAGCAGGGGTCAAATTAGTTCTGTCCTGCATAAGAACAAGTTTCAGACGGTTACAAGCGTCATTTTTTGTGTTGGCTTGTTTTTCGTCTGTCTGATGAAAAAAGTTCACCACCTTATTGTATAAATTAGCAAAAATATCCTTCATTCTTATACCTTACCTTTCGTAAAGAAATTTTTAATTTTATCAAGGAAAGTTTCCTTTGGAGTCAAATCTAATAAAGGAATATCCTCGCCCATTATTCTGTGGGCAACATTTCTGTATGCCTTACCTGCAAGAGCATCTTCATCATTTACGATAGGTTCACCTTTATTTGTTGAGGTAATAATTCCTGTGTCTTCAGGTATTACACCTATCAATTCAGTAGAAAGAATTTCACAAACATCTTCAACACTCATCATATCATTTTGTTCAATAAGTTGAGGTCTTACTCTGTTTAACAACAATTTATAACTTTCGATTTCTTCTTTCGCTTCTAACAAACCTATAATTCTGTCAGCATCACGAACTGCAGACATTTCAGGAGTTGTTACAACAATAGCCTCACTAGCACCTGCAACTGCGTTTTGAAAACCTTGTTCTATCCCTGCCGGACAGTCAACAAGTATAAAATCATTTTTCTTTTTTAACTGTTCACAGATATCTTTTAACTGTTCTGCTGTTACAGAAGTTTTATCCCTCGTTTGGGCAGCAGCCAAAAGAGAAAGATTAGGGTTTTTCTTATCCTTTACTAAGGCTTGTTTTAACTTACATCTTTCTTCTACAACATCAACGATTGTATAAACAATTCTATTCTCCAAACCTAAAAGCAAATCAAGGTTTCTTAACCCGATATCTGTATCAATCAATACAACTTTATTACCCAATTTTGCGAGTGCAGTACCAATATTAGCACTTGTTGTAGTCTTACCTACACCACCCTTACCTGATGTTATTACAATTACTCGGCCAGCCATTAATCTTCTCTCCTTAATGTTTTAAATATAACTATTTGTTCATTCTCTATTCTTGCTTCTTCCGGGGTAAATTCATTTGTCTTTTGGACATAAGGAACATTTACCGTATCATTTCTTCGTGAATAGAGATTTGCTATTCTTAATTGAATAGGATTTAATTTTAATGCTCTTACTTTTGCATCAGTGTTCCCTTTAGAACCGGCATGAACAATACCGCCTAAAATACCCCACACAGTGATATCGCCTGTTGCGTTAATTTCACTACCGGGGTGAGCATCACCGATTAGGAAGATATTTCCTTCGTAAGATACAGTTTGACCTGAACGAAGGGTTTGAGTTAAATATAATGTATCTAAATCTGACGTATTAGCCTTTATTAACTCAATACCTTCAGGAGTGATTCCCTCCGTATCTAACAAAACATATTTGCCGTCTGTTTCTGTTTCAACAGTTTCAGTTATTTCATGTTCTCTGAACCTATCCTGCATTGTTACTGTTGAATCTGTATCTTTATCAGAATTGCCTAATTCCTCTCTAATACTTACACCTGAGCCAAAAGTTACGTCTAAAGCGTCTTGAATATCCTCGTGAGTAACCTCTTTATCCAAAGAGTCATCAATGTTTGCAACTTTTTCTTCTTTTGACATTTCCTCATTAACTAAATTATCCTCAATGTCATCTGATTCAGCCTCTTTTAAAAATTCTTTTGTTTCTTCTTCAAGGTGTTCATCATGTACCTCAGGTAAAGACTCTGTATCAGATACAAAATCACCGATTGAATTCATTTTCTTCAACTGCGCAAAAGAACTAATCTCATCAGATGAAGACAATTTTTCTTCAAAAGACGGTTCAACCTGAGGGCTAAAAGTTTCGGCAAAAGTCGGCTCTTGAACAGGTGATGATTTACCCACTGTTAAGCCAAGCCCTATTGCTGATGCTTCTGTTACCTCTGACGTTGTTTCAACACCCGACAATGTTGACTGCATAGCCTCTATCAATGCTTTTATACTCAATAATTGAGATTGCTTTAAATCTATGTTTCCAAGATTCAAATGCAATTCTTTATTTCCTGCTCCGTCTGTTTCTAAAATATTAGTAATTTTTATACCTAAATCAGAAATATTGACGGCATCACTTAAATCAATAGTAAGTTTTTCTTTCATCTTCTTATTTCCATATAAACTAATACACCAATAGAATATCTTAAATATTCTCTCTGTTCAATATTTTGTGTCGTTATGTTACATGTTTTCATATAGATAACTACAATAAAAAACGGGGTTTTAAAACCCCGTTTTTACTTATTCCTCTAAAAGTTTTTTTGCAAGCGGTTCTTCAACTTTACCATTCAAAGATTTTGATACTTTCTTAATTTTTTCAGCCATAACCTCCATCTCATTTGTCCATTGGAAGTTATCAAGAACGTATTTTTCCCCTTTTGCAAAATCGCCATCTATCTGTATTCTGATTATTTCTTTTAGCATTTTTTGTGCGGTAGGAATCATTTTATCTATGTGAACGGTAAGCATACCGTCAGCACTTATTTCTAATGCACCTTCTTTTAAGAAATAATAGTTTTGCATTACGGAACGAACTCTGTGAGCCTGCGATAAAGTTGGTTTTGATTTTAGCATATTATCAGCAGCATAAGTTACAATAATCTGTTCTTTTTCCTCTTTTGAATACATCCCGTTTTGTTCTAAAACGTCCAACATGGCAAGTGATGTTATATCTGCCTTATTTTCTTCAATAATAGACTTGTACTTGCCCAAGGCCTCCGTTCCTGAATTTGGACCGAGAGAATGAGCGTTTTCATGACCTATTGTAAACCAGTGATCTGCCTCATCATTATAATATTTGTGCTGATCGTGGTTTAAAATAGCATCAAGCCTTTCCTGTAATTTTTTACGGGAATCCTCACTTGTGATAAGCCTTATCTGTCGGTGATACACATTTCTTCTGCCACCGCCGATTGTAAGCGATAACTTATCATCATTAGGCAAATTCTCTGCAAGCGTTATTCCTGCCCTAAATTCGCCAACATCACCTGACACCGTTACCAAATCAACATCAACCATTGTTTGTTTGCTTTCCTTATCAGGCGAAATGTTTTGAACATACTCATCCTTAAACGGCATATTATCCGCCATCAAAGGCAGGTATTCTTTAACTTTCAAAAGAGCCTCCGTACCTTTCTTATTTATAATACCGACTCTTCCGCCTAAAAAGTCTTTTCCCACAGGTGTAATATTGTATTGTTCTAAAAGTGATTTTAACTCCTCATTTTCGACAACACTTTCCGTTAATTCGTCAGAGTAATTTTCCCTTGTTATAGTGAACTCTAACGGAGTATCCTGCAATTCAGCCCATTTTTTATCAGCATACGCATCTAACATGGGATCGGCTGTTCTCAAGGCTTTAACCTGTAATTCAAGATACTCATTAAAATCTTTGTTTGTAGAAACTTTCGAGGCTTTTTCTAATTCGTCTGCCATTTGAGAAAACTCTGTCTTATATTTATCAATATAATCAGTTCCGATAAGTTCATCACCATTTCTTTCGACAACAGAACGCTGGTTTAAAATAGTTTTGACCTCATCAATTTTTCCACGTTTTAACATCCTTAAAATTATTTGTTGAAACTCCTGTTTACCTAAATCTTCAGGATAACATCCTTTACCAAAAGTTGCATGAACATCTTTTGCAAGTTCTATAATATTTGACTCTCTGTCAAGTGCACAAACACCTTTTTGGGCATCATACAAAATTTTTGTTAATTCTGCTCTTTTATTTCCCTTTTCAATTTCTTTATTCAAAAATTCTTCAAAAGGAAGATTGTGAACATTATCCAACTGCTTATTAATTTTTTCCAGTATATATGCCGCCTTTACCAAGTGTTTAAGGGCTTCTTTATCGCCTTGAGCAAGGTTTTTATAACCTTCAAAATTTTCATCCACCATCTTTTTAGTAACCAGATAGTCCTTATGTGTCCTCTTTTCTAATTCTTCTAAACTCAAATTTAATTCATATTCTCTCATCTTATTTCCCTTTCATACGAAATAATTATACAATATTTTAGGGTTTTGTTCTAGGGGTAAATTATTGTTTAGCGGGGGTAAATATATAAATCGTTAAAAGCCCCTCT
>CAMHDG010000119.1 GCA_946183815.1 uncultured bacterium
TTTTTGTTCATATTCGCTACAACTAACAATGTTTTACCATTCAAGTGTCTTGCATAAGCCCAAACCTGATCATCTTTATCTTTTGTTTTATTTAACTCAATATAATCACCTTTTGTAATTATGTCCTGATATTTCTTGTTATCACGAAGTTTAAATGCAGATGTCATAACCTTACCGATTTCAGGATGATCTCCACCAGGTTTTCTTGAAAGGTTAAAGATATCCATCTTATAAGGGTGAACTTCTAATTCTGTATTATCGGTAACTGATTCTGACTTATCAACATGCTGATGAGCATATCCGTAATTATAGTAATCACCTGATTGGAAACCATCAAGAACATAAGGGTTACACATAGGAATTGTAGATTGAACTACTGATACCAAATTACAGAAATCCGCACCGCCATGATTCATCAAAGATTCATCATCGTGTGTCATAAATGAACCGATTAAAGTCTTACCGGCAGGTAATCTGTTAGACATATCCAACATATCTGTTATATAATTAGATGCCTCTTTAGAATTTTTTAATTCGTGGAAGATATGGTGTTGACCATAAATAGCATCAAAGCCTGCTCTTAAAGAATCTTCAGGTCTGTCATAAGGCATATTTGCCTGTGGTGATGCTGTTTCGTATGTATATGATTCACCTAACATAGCAAACTCAGGATCACGTTTTCTTGCATGGTTTATCAGAATATCCCAAAATTCTGTAGGTTTCGCTCTGGCAACATCTGATCTTATACCATCTATGCCTAAGTCTATACAAGAATCAACATATTTTAAGTGCATATCTAATAAATCTTTGTTTAATTCACGTTTTGATTTATCTTTCCAAGGGTTGAACATTCTTATGTCTAACCAGCCCTCCGGAGTTTCCGGTTTACCGTCTTTATCAATAGCCATCAACTCAGGATGAGCATCAAACATATCTACTGATGCACAACTTGGAAGGTCTAACATTACCTTAATGTCACGTTTGTGACATTCATTAATAAATGCTTTCATTTGTTCTTGAGGCGAACGTGGGTCATTCTTATCAACAAGAACAGGGTCAATAGCAATTTGACCATCATCTTCAATATATTTCAAAGGTGCATACAATGAACCTGCCGTTCCCATTGCTTTATTTTTTCCGGGCGGGTGAATAGGCAAAATGTGGAAAGTATTAAACCCTTCTGCTTTAATCTCGTCTAATCTGTCTATTGCACTCAGGAATGTTCCAGGTCTTTCACCCCTGTTTAATTCAATTCTTTCATCACCATCTTTATCAATTGCGGTAAAAATTCTTGGAACAATAGCAAGAATAACTGCTTTGTTATCTCTGAACATTGTTCTCAAATTATTTTTGTAATTTGCAGGTGCTGAACCTTTTCCATCAACTGCAGGTGTTTTGCTTACAGATGGTTTATTTATTTGAGCCTGATTTTCCAAATATCTGTTTATTAAATCAGATGTAGATTTCTCTTGTTTTACAGGTTGATTTTGCTCAACAGGCTTATTATCTTTTATTGTGTTGAGTTTAATATCAATCATATTTGGTTTTCTTACGTTTCTAATATCAGTCATTTATATCTACCTATTACAATTATGCTTTTACGTCAGGATCTTTCTTTCCGAAGAAGAATTGAGCCAACAATGTAACTCCGTATGTTACCCCTAAAATTGGAGCGAAAGTTTTGAGCCATTTGTTAGAATTAAATTTTTGTTTCAATGTATCGTGTAACAAGTCGGTAGGTGCTTTGCCTAACAAATCAAATCTCTTTGATGCTCTTGCGTCAGCGATTGAAACGCCTCCGTCAACTTTTGCTCTTTCAGTTCCCATTTGAAGAACTCCACGTTCTATTGAACCGAAACTGTTATACATCTGATTCATGTGTTCTTTAAGTTTTTGTCCTAAAGATTTTCTTTCAACACCTTCAAATACTCTGCGTGGTGCTAAAGTTGAATCAGTTGGAGATTTTACATTATCCAAAATTCCTATCGTACTTTCTGTTACAGAACTCCAGTTTGCATTCCATTCACTTCCGTTGTTTGGTCTATATACTGACCATAACAATGTTTTGAAGAAATCAGGATTATTATGTAACCCCATTTTAGTATAGAATTTATTAGTATGTGCGTCAAGTAATAAACCCTTACCTTTTTCAATAATTTCTTTATTTACTTCAGAATTTTGAGTAAATCCATATTTTTTAGCGATTGCCTCTGTAACATTACCGCCATTTGCAGCAACTTCTTTTTCATAACCTTGCGCTCTGTGGAAGAACTCTGCAGTTTGAAGCAATCTCATATATGAACTGTGAACACCTTCAATTCTTGAATGTAATCGTTCAAGTTTTGAACTCATTATTGAACCTGCGTTCACACCAAACTTGCTTGATTTAGATGCAAGCATCTTTTCTTTCATTGAGTCCATACCCAACGAACCTAATTGTTCACCTGCCTCAGTACAGTTTTTGGTAATTCCTGCCTCAACTTTGCCCATCATACTGCCTGAACTTTTTTGGTTTGGTGCATCAATTTTTTCATCAAGTTGAACCATCTTTTCTGCCAAACCCTTGATAAATTCTTTATAACTCTTTTCATCAGAGCATACAGCATTTAATTTTTCAGCAAATAATTGGTTTGAATAATTTTTATCTTTACTTGCTCTTTCAATTTCTTTATCAGTAAACTTAAGAGCCTTAACTAAACCTTCTGACACCTCAGCCCAACTGTTAGCAACCAATGTTTCTGATGCTTTTTCTAATTTAAAGTGAGATGTTTCAGAAAGAACCTTATCTAATGCATTGAATTTTGCAAGACGTCTTGAGGTTTGTGCGATTGTATCAGCCGCCTTATCAGTAATCACATAACCTCTGTGAGAAGATGTTTCTGCATTTATTGCATCTGATACTGACGCAAAAATCTTATCATATTTTGGTCCTCTTGGAGCATTTTCTTTATAAAGTTTATTAATTGATTGTCTAACGTAATTTTCTCTGCCTTCACCGATTGCAAGACTACCTTCATAGAAACTCTTTGCAATCTCTTCTGATTTAGCCTGAAGTTTTGCATCAATAGCAGATTTTAAACCTCTGTCATTACATTCTAAATCTGACATTCCAGGGATAAAATCTTCTGTTCTGTTTGAATTATTAACCTTCATAACAATAGATTTAATGTTATGAGCCAATCTGTCAACAGGTGACATATTTTTGGTTTCTTCTGTTACTCTGAAGAAATCAATATCTCCAACTTCTCTGCACTTGAAGTTCGTAGAAACATTTGAGAACTTGCCTGAAGGATCAATAACATCAACACCAACTTCTGTTAGCATATCTCTTACTGCACCTCTTATCATACCTTGTTCTGTTGCAAGTTTTATTTGTTCAGGGGTAATTTTAGATGCGAGATTTGCATCTTTTCCTGCTATTGTTGAATGAATTACAGAAGATAATCTTTCAGCAGACTCTGAATTTGCGATATATTTTTGACCGCCTATTAAGTTTTCAATATCTGCTCTTGCTGCATCCTTCATTTCGGCATCAAAACCTTCTGCCAAAGCGTTAGATATATTTGCAATATCTTCGGTTAAAATTGTCTTACCTTTTAACCCCTCTACCATTTTTTCAACAGCATTTGGAGTTTGTTTTCCATCAGGGGATGTTATTTTAAGAACTTTTGATTCGTATAATTTTTGTTGCTCTGCATCCATTCTGCCTGACAAGTATTCGTCAGCCTTATCGATTTGAGCATTTACTTTTTTATTAGAATAATTTTCAGCAAACTTGCCAACAAAAGGTTCTGCCTTATTACATGCAAGTGCTGTCATAAGAGGGGTTGCAATACCTGCAGTCAGCATCCATAATGTATTATTCTGGACAGAAACTTTTCTTATATGATCTTTTACTGCTTCATGCCTGTTAGGTATATCTCTTTTGATACCTGCTCTGTCGCCTATAACATCTAAATCTTCGCTCTTTTTATCGCCTTTGTATAAATCGAACGGAATATAATTTGGATCTTGTGACACATATTTTTTACGACCCTGATCATCTATATATTGTTTTCTAAAATTGAATCCGTGAATAATTCTTGATGGAATCTCTAATGCAATTTTTGGCCACAAAGACATTGATGCAAGAAAAGCACCTAAACCAATAAATTCCATCATTTTTGTTTTTGGAGTAGCACGTCTTGTCATAAGATAAGCAGCGATAGCAACACCGCCCAGTTTAAGTCCCAAGTCATTAAGTTTACCCAACTGGTGATCATTAGCCTTACCTCTTGCACCGTCAACGAGTGCTTTTGTTGTATAAACGGTATCTCTGACAAATTCTTTTGGCATGTGAACCAAATCGCCGTTTACCAAGTGACCTTTACCATCTAATGGCTTAATTAACTTGTCCGTTTCGGCATCAAACGAATTGAGGGTAGAACTAACAGATGGAACACCGAAATAAGAGCGTTCACTCTTTGTATTTTGTGATACAGACTGAGCGCTGTTGACGTTGTTCAAATAATTGTGAATTAAATTGTTTCCCATACTATTGCACCGTTATCTTATCTTTTTTATCAAACACGTTTTTCTTTTGACCAACAGCAGTTTTAGCACCGTGGATAGTATTTAATGCACCCCATACTGATGATAAAAGTGCTACACCCAACAAGGCTTTACCTGCATGTTTGGTAAATCCTGCTGCATCTGCCGGTCCTTTGTAGAGGGCTTTCGATGAATCGATTAAACCTCTGCCGAAACTCTTTGATATTCTTAAGACATTTTTAGCGGTATTTAATGTTCTACCTGCCAGTTTTTCAACCATTCCAGCATTTTGTGACGGTTTAAATTTACGCCAACTTGATTTGGACAACGAATTAAAGAAATGGTTCCAAGGAGTCTGAATTGCCAGTGCGACCCCTGCTGCTGCCCATAAATATGATGAAATACTTTTTGCAGTATTGGATCTTGAAATAACATCTTTTATGATAGGTTTTACCTCTGTATCTGACGCAGGTAGATTTTCACCTAACCCGTTTTTCTTTGCAATCTGATCAAATAAGTAATTATGAGGTTTTCCAACCTTATCTCCATACATCATATCGTAACGAGGAAAATCATGACTTTCCATAACTTTATGTTGTTCATACTCGTGGATAGGATGTTTTAGATTTAATTTCGGATCTGAATATATATGTCTTTCATAAGCCATTTCTGTATCAATACCCGTAGCCATTTTAACAGGAGTAGATATTAATGTTTTAGAAAGGCTCTTTGCTATACCATAAAAAACGACACCTAATGCTGCTCTGTTGCCCATTTTCGAGCCTTTGAACAGTGACATCAAGGTAACACTGCCCACCAAATAAGGAACAATCCCCATTGACAGAAATTCATAAAAGTTAGACTTTTTACTTCCCGTTAGACCTTTTACCGGATACTCTATGAAGGCACTCGTAGTTTTTTGGTAACCGGACATCAATTTATTCTTTAACGTATTTGGCTTTAACTCACACTTCTCTTTCATATCAGCATTAGTAAGATTCGCTGAATTAATCGGCTGCTGAACCATATTTGGATGCTTTGAAACACCGGATACCATAATTTTCCCTAACTCCGAACTGCCATTACGTCTAACTTAACTTTAAGCATGCATACTATTTTTCTGCTTCGCTTATTTATATAAAGATTATAAAAATTAAGTTTTTGCTATTAAAATAAATAAATATTTACATTTGTTAACACAGGGTAAAACCCTTTATATACACATACTTCAATACAATTATAACACAAAAATTTCAAAAAGAATTACATGTTTTTTTTATTT
>CAMHDG010000120.1 GCA_946183815.1 uncultured bacterium
TTCTCTCTCTCCAAGGAGAGATATATCTGCTTCGCAGATAAACAATAATTTACTCCTCCACCGTAGCCCAATAGAGTTTTGAGAAGTATTTTTTAAATTTAGTTATAGGATATGCGGTTTCTTTTTCTGTTACTGAATCGTAGATTACAACATTTCTATCATCAATACCTACAATAGCCACATTGTGTTTTGGGAAAACACCAAAAGCCCTATCTGAAAGAGGTATCTCATCATCTTTGTTTTCCCGCATTATAGTACCTGCATTTACTATCCCTTTGCCTGTTGCAAGGCAACGTCTTGCTTTTTGGATATCCGCATCAGTTATTCTATCCCCTGACTCGGACATATTTTTACCCGTTAGTGCATAATAAAATTCCTTTGGTGTACCGCTATCAACTCTGCGGTCACTTGAACCTCTGTGGTCTGTATAAAAATACTCAGGAAGATTTAGTTCTCTGTTAATAAATTCATCCGACTCTCTAAATCGCTCATACGCATATATCATGCCTGCATAATCGCCGTCACGCCTGCCCAGACGACTCATATTATGACTAATTACACCGGAAGGGATAGAATATCTTTTATCCAGTCCCTTAAACTCAACTATACACACATTTTTGTCAAAATCGTTAGGTAAAGCCCTGTCGAGCAATCTTCTGCCGGCAGAAATTCTAACCAGACTATTTACAACACCCGCAGCATAACAAGTACCCGATGTCCCCTGTCTTATCGGATTGGTAATTTTCCCATCTATTGGAGATTCTCTATATAACACATTATAATCTTCACCATAATGAACTTTTCTTTTACTTAAATAACCCCCAACGACAATATCCTCCCCTTTTCTTTCAAAATAATCATCTGTATAATATTTGAACCTGCCATTGCCATCATAAAAAGTTGTTAATAAAAGTTCTCCGCCGTTATAAATCTTTTGTGAACCTGAATTTGCATCTTTAGAATAGTGTGATATCAAGTTCCCGTTATCATCAAACTTTGCTTCCATTGTATTATAACGGCCTACAATACTTTTATAGACCATGTTTCCTTTTCTGTTATATAAAATAGTTTCTTTAGGGGCAAAAAAGTCTGTCGTTTCTGAAGAGAAACGAGTACCATCTTTTCTGTATTCAATAATTCTGTCTCCGACATATTCAGCAGAAGATATATTACCATCTCTATTATATTTATATTTTACAACAGTTTCATCACCATAAGGAGTTATAACCATAGTCGATAGAACTCTGCCCGCCTTATCGTAAGTAATATACGACTTATCCTTAACTAATTCATCAGTATTCAAATCGAAAGCATAAGTATGACTTCTTGAATATACACTTACAAGATTTTCAGCCAAATCTTTTGTAGCCTGAGTCCACTGTTTTCCCTTATATCTGTTTAACCCTTTTAAATATGAGTGCGAATCTTTCTTTGCAAGTGGAGAGGAATACTCAAAATCAGATAGTTCTACTACTTTATTCCCGTTTTCTTTAAACCTTATAGAAGTTGACTCGTCATCAGTATCAACAACATTTTCTATATCATCATTAGTTTTATCGATACTGATACTGCTTGCACTGACAGGCGACAATGAGGACAGTGCTATTAACGTAGAAACCAATACATTACTGCCAAACCCTGACTTTTTAGGCTGTTCTTCCTGTTTATGTCCGTTTCTACTTGTGAATACTGTTGATTGATAAGGTAAAACTTTTTGTATATGCATAAAAACCTTCCACTCAAATAACACATAAACAAAAATTTTTTTGCTACAAAATAAACACTACTACTGAACTTGTTTCAGGGTCTTGTTACTTAATTCACGAGATTCCGAAACAAGCGAATTTCTGTACGGCAGCGACCGGATAGCGAACAAATAGTTGTTTGCAGTTACCATGTGACGTTAACAACTCTTTGTGAGCAAAGAAGAAATTCAAGACAGTTCGGAATGACTTTTTATAAACTCAAACGGCAATAACAAAGTAAAAGAGGAACAACTCAATGTCATTCCTCTCTTATTTATATAAAATCTTAAGCGATTTCTGCTTTATCTTTTTTAGGTAATTTGACAACCTCTGCTTTATTTCTGTCCTCAACCATCTTTTTGGTTACGACAAACTTATCAATATCACATTTTGACGGAATGTCATACATAATATCAAGCATAAGTTCTTCAACAATAGAACGCAAAGCACGAGCACCTGTTTTACGTTTAATAGCCTCTTTTGCAATAAGTTCAATCGCATCAGGTTCAAACTCTAAATCAACACCATCCATCTTCAAAAGACATTGATATTGTTTTATAATAGCATTTTTTGGTTCTGTTAAAATCATCTTCAATGTTTTTTCATCTAACGGATCAAGAGTTGCATAGATTGGAATACGACCGATAAATTCAGGAATAAGCCCAAATTTAAGCAAATCTTCCGGTTGAAGTTTCTTTAACATTTTTGCTGCTTCGATTTCACGTTCTGCCTTTGTTCCTGCACCTTTAGCACCGAACCCGACAGAAGAACCATCTTTTACCCTGTGACCTATTATCTTATCTAAATCAACGAACGCACCACCAACAATGAATAATACGTTACTTGTATCGATTTGTATAAATTCCTGATGAGGATGTTTTCTTCCACCTTGAGGCGGAACATTAGCAACAGTACCTTCAATAAGTTTTAGCAGTGCTTGTTGAACACCTTCACCTGATACGTCACGAGTAATTGATGTATTTTCTGATTTACGTGCAATTTTATCAATTTCGTCAATATAGATAATCCCACGTTCAGCCTTTTGAGCATCAAAATCAGCATTCTGATACAATCTTAACAAAATATTCTCAACGTCATCACCTACATACCCTGCTTCTGTTAATGTTGTAGCATCCGCAACGGCAAAAGGTACGTCAAGGAATTTTGCCAAGGTTTGAGCCAATAAAGTTTTACCGCTACCGGTTGGACCGACTAATAAAATATTAGATTTTTGGATTTCAACATCAGAGGTATCTTTATTATGCTCAAGACGTTTATAATGGTTATAAACCGCAACGGAAAGAATTTTCTTTGCATCGTCCTGACCAACTATATGTGCATCTAAATGTGCTTTTATTTCGTGAGGTTTCGGAATTGTATCTAAACTTACATCAGTTTTAGTTTCTTCCTCTTTTTTAGCGTCTTTGTCTTTATTCTCAAAAAATTCTTCATCAAGAATTTCGTTACAAAGTTCAACACATTCGTCACAAATATACACATCAGGTCCTGCAATAAGTTTCTTTACCTGATCTTGAGTTTTACCGCAAAATGAGCATTTTAATCTGCTGTCATTAGCCATAATTATCTCCTATAGTGCATCTTTTGTAATAACTTTATCAATCATACCGTATTTTAACGCTTCATCCGGAGTCATGATATAGTCACGATCGGTATCTTTTTCAATTTTAGCGATATCCTGACCTGTATTAGATGCTAAAATTTCGTTTAATGATTTTTTAATTCTGATAATTTCCTGAGCCTGAATTTCAATATCAGTAGCCTGACCTTGAGCACCGCCTAAAGGTTGGTGGATAAGCACTCTTGAATGAGGGAGAGCCATTCTCTTGCCTTTAGTACCTGATGATAACAAGAACGCACCCATAGATGCTGCCTGACCTAAACAAATAGTGCTTACATCTGCTCTGATATGCTGCATTGTATCATAGATAGCAAAACCTGCGGTAACACTACCTCCAGGGCTATTGATGTATAACATAATATCTTTTTCAGGGTTTTCACTGTCTAATAACAATAATTGTGCTACTACAAGGTTAGCAACCATATCGTCTATTTGTGTGCCCAAGAAAATAATTCTTTCTCTTAATAATCTTGAGAAAATATCAAATGAACGTTCGCCTCTGCTTGATTGTTCAATTACAACAGGTACAAAACTCATATTTATAATTCCTTTCTTTTTCACTATGGCAAGACTTTTTTACTATTTTATCCGACCACTGTTAATATTATATACATTTTCAAGTTTTTTGTCAGTAATATATTTAACTGATTTTACTATGCCTCAACCTTTGCTTTAGCCTTAGTTGTTTTTTTAGCAGGCTTATCAGCAGTAGATTTGGCAGTTTTTGCTGATTTCTTTTCTGCTTTTGGCTTAACGAATTTTGCTGTATTGTTCTCTACAAGGAAGTTAATAACCTTTTCATTAAGAATTTGTTGAGAAATGTTATTAATCATACTTGGGTTCTGGAACATATATTTAGCAAATGTATCCCTATCCATTTGGTACATAGCACTTAAAGAATCTAATTTATCTGTCAATGCTTTTTGGTCAACAGTAATTTTTTCTTCTCTTGCTATTTTATCAATAATCAAGGAATTTTTAATTCTGAATAAAGCATCATCGTTAATAGTTGACATAATTTTGTCATATCCTTGAGCCTCTATTGCCTGTTCCCAAGTGAAACCCTGACCGCTCAATTTTTGTTTATACTCTTCGAGCAAAGATTCTGCCTCTCTTGAAATCATAGCCTCATGGATATCAACCTCAACTGTATCGTGGAGTTTATCCATAATAGCACGTTCAGTATTTTTTCTGTCTGCCTGTTCTTTTTGTTTATCAATATAATCTTGGATATCTGCTTTTAGTTCGTCAACTGTTTTAAAAGGACCTACTTTTTGAGCAAATTCATCAGTCAATTCAGGCAAAACTTTTTGTTTTATTTCATGGATTGTGCATTTGAAAGTAGCAGGCTGACCTGCAAGTTTTGTTTCATGGTAGTTTTCAGGGAATGTAACATTCACATCAAACTCTTTATCAAGCGGTTTGTCAACTAACTGTTCTGCAAACCCGGGGATAAAGTTTGAGTTTGCCAAATCCATTGTATAGTTTTTAGCATCACCATGTTCAATTTTTTCACCGTTAGAATAGCCGTCAAAATCAAATACAATAATATCATCGGCTTTTGTATTTCTGTCAACAACTAATTCTAATTTAGCAGACTGGCTTAAAAGGTTGTCTAATGACTTATCAAACGCATCTTCAGGCACTTGATATTCTTCAACCTCAACAGTCATACCTTTATATTCTTTTAAAGTTACCTCAGGCTTTAACTCAATAGTAGCCTTAACTTTAACATCTTTACCAACCTCAAAATTGTAATCATCAATTCTTGGTTGCATCAATACTTCAAGTTTATTATCGCTAATAACCTGACGGAACGCAGACGGCAACAAAGTTTCCAGTGCTTCTGCAACAATTCTTTCTTTGCCTACTTGTCTTTCAACAATATTTCTAGGGGCTTTCCCTCTTCTAAACCCCGGAATATTAACGTGTTGTGCGTAAGTTTTTACTGCACGATTATAGGCTTCAAGCCCGTCTTTAGCGGGGATTTCTATTTCTACTTTTGCAATATTGTGTTCTTCTTTTTTTAAATCGATTTTCATATTTTCACCTTATTTATAATTATAATAACATAGTTAACCGATACAATACTACAACAAACATTATGTTTAGGCAAGGAGGGGGTAAATTATTGTTTATCTGCGAAGCAGATATATCTCTCCTTGGAGAGAGAGAAATTTCTTAATGAACTGCTTGCAGTGAATTTAGAAATTTGAGAGAGGGTAAGTAATAGTTGGTTTAATAAATAATTGAACCCTCTGTCCAACCCCTCTCCAAAGGAGAGGGGCTTTTAACGATTTATATATTTACCCCCTCTAAACAATAATTTACAGTGACTAGGTGATTAAGTGATTAAGTGACTAAGCA
>CAMHDG010000121.1 GCA_946183815.1 uncultured bacterium
GCAAGCAGTTCATTAAGAAATTTCTCTCTCTCCAAGGAGAGATATATCTGCTTCCAGATAAACAATAATTTACCCCCTTAACTCTTTCTTCGCTTTGCGCCAGAGTTGGTCGTATTCTTCAAAAGAGTATTCTTCAAGTGGTTTAGTCGCAAGTTCTTCCATTTTTCTAAATCGTTTCATAAACTTTGCGTTTGCTCTCAAAAGAGCCTGTTCTGCATCAATCTTGTACCAGCGGGATAAATTAACTGTTGCAAAGAAAATATCACCCATTTCATCTTCCATAGAGTCTTTATCTCCTTTTTCAACTGCTTCAAAAAATTCATCATACTCTGATTTAATACAGTCTTTTAATGTTTCAACACTATCCCATTCAAATCCGACTTTTATTGCACGTTTACTAATTTTTTGGCATGCCATAAGTGCAGGCAGGTTTTTAGGTATCCCGTCCATTTGTGAAATTCTGTCTTTTTTTTCTTCTTGTTTTAGTTTTTCCCAGTTTTCAACAACATCTTGCGGGGTTTCAACGTGGGCATTCCCAAATACGTGCGGGTGTCTGTGGATAAGTTTGTCTTTTAGTTCTTTTGCGACTGCTTCAATGTCGTAATCGCCCTCTTCGCTGGCAATTTGAGAATGTAACAATACCTGAAGTAAAACATCTCCTAATTCTTCTCTCAAGTGTTCAGGTTTCCCTTCTCTTATTGCCTCAACTGCCTCATAGGCTTCTTCCAGCATATTTGGAGTAAGTGATTCGTGGGTTTGTGCTCTGTCCCAAACACAGCCATTTTCACTTCGTAATACTTCTATAACCCCGATTAATTCTTCCAGTTGTTTATACTTCATAAAACTACCCTTCTTCTTATTATTTTACCACAAATTTATATTAAAAATTTCCCTGAATTTGCTTTACAATTCGATACAAACACTTTTAATTTTATGTAAATTTTTGTAAAATTATAAATACGAATTTGGCAAAAAATTCAGAATAAAAACGTTCATATATATGTGAAGGTGAATTTTTAGGAGTGTGTGAAATGTTAGAAATTCAAAGTCAGCCACAAGTTCAAGCGAAACAAGCAGTAAGTTTCAAAGGAGAACAAGAGTATTATTCACGTTCTTATGGCAGTGAACCCGACAGTTTTGACAGAGGGGAAATCGATGCTGAACGTGACGAAAAACTTGATAAAATTAACGAACAAAAACAGCAGTTCGATGATTTGGCTGATGAATTAGAAAACTCTGATAACAAATTTGTTCAAAAAGCGGGTAAAGGAATGAGATTTGCGGCATCTGTTCTTGGTTTAGTCGGAACATTCGTTGTTGCTAAATACTCATCAAAAGTTGCTATCGAAACATTAAAAACAGCAGCAAATAACCCTGCTATCAAAAGTACAATCGAAGCACTTAAAGGTGCGGAAGGTCCTGCAAAAAAAGTTTTAGGTTCAGTTAAAGAAATGGCAGGCAAGATTGCTGAAAATCCAAAAGTAAAAGAAAATATCGCAAAACTTACCGAATCAAAAGTTGGTAAATTTGCAACAAGTGTAATAAAGAATGAAAAGGTTGCAAAAGTGTTAGAACCTATCGCTAATACTTTAAAATCAATAAAAGACATAAAAATTAACGGTAAAACTATTCAATCAGCCGTAGAAAACACCATGGCTGCAACAACTACCGGTTCTGTTTTAGTTGACAATTTAACAGGGCGAAACAATGATAAATCAGTGGTAGATTTAGCAACAGGTGTGTAAGGAGATAAAAATGGATATAACAATCAGACCATCAGCAACAGCCCCAATATCTTACAAAGGCGAAAGAACTCACAGAGTCGGCGAAAGAGTCAGAGATAACTCAACAGAATTAACAGCAGGCGGTGGAGTTGGTCTTGCTACCTTTGGGACTATAAATCAATCTACAAAAATCGGTAATGGTATTGTTAAAGCCGTTAAGGGTTCAAAGGCAATTCAGGCTGAAAAGCAAGCACAATTACTTGAATTGTTGGGTAAGTTTAAACCATTAGCAAAATTCACAAATAATCCGATAGTAAGAAAAGTTGCGGGCGGTCTTGCAGGTTTATCAGCAGCAACAACTCTTGTCGGTTCAACTGCAAAAATCGCTGATACTTACGGTTTCTTAACTGCTCAAAATCCTGCAGCATAAGAAACAAAAAAGTTTAATAAAAAAGGACTTGATTTTAATCAAGTCCTTTTTTTAATGTTTTTTATTTAACCTTGTGTTTTTGTTGTCTGGATAAACAAACTAATCAAATCATTTAAAGCAGCATATTGCTTTTGATAGTTTTGAGTTTGTTTTTCAAGGTTTTGAATTTTTCTTTTGTATTCCTGAATAGTCATTTGACATTCTTTAGAAGACTCTTTAAGGTTAGCCTGAACCTCTTGAGCCTCTGTTAACACACTTTTCATAGAAATTCCAAGTGCTTCCATTGTTTGCCTGATGATTTGAGCACCGGTGTGTCTTGTAACTCCGCTAGGGAGTTGAGAAATAAGTTTTTTCAACACTACGATATTGCCCGGCATCTCTGAAGCATCAGCGGGTTTTTCTTCTCTTTGCATAAAGTCATTAAAAGTTTCTTTTTCTTCCATCGGAGATTCAAACTTTTCGGAGAACAGGTCATTAACAGTTGTTTCGGCAGGTTCATCATCTTCATCAAAACCTGACAATAAACCGTTATTTTTAATACTGTCTAACGCTTCGACATCAACCCCTAACCCTTCAGGTTCATCTTGCGGAGCGGAAGATATAGCACCTGATTCTATCTCTGATTGTTTTTTTAAAGCCTCAACTATCTTTTTTCCTACGCCTTCATTTAAATTACTCAATGTAATATACCTCTTATTTATCGTTTATCTTTGCTTATTATAATCAAAATATTTATTTTAGGCAAGAAATAATAATACTTTTTATTAAACCTGCAAAAAAAAAGAAACAACTCTTAACAAAGAGTGTAAATAAATTTGTATTTAAAAAGTGTTAGTAATACAATATTACTAATGGAGGTGTACCGGGTTGGAATTAAAAACCTTACCGGTCGAAAATATAAATTAAGGAGACGAAGAAAAAATGAAATCAAGAAAATTTTTATTCACGTCTGAATCAGTAACAGAAGGTCACCCTGATAAAGTTTGTGACCAAATATCTGATGCGATATTAGACGAATTTTTGACAAAAGACACTCAAGCAAGAGTTGCTGCTGAAACGACAGTAACAACAGGTATGGTACTTGTTTCAGGTGAAATCACTGCTGATTGTTATGTTGATATTCCACAGGTAGTTAGAAACACTATTAAAAATATCGGTTATGTTGGTGAAACAAGTGGCGGTTTTGACTGTAACACATGTGCTGTTTTAACCAGTATTGACGAACAGTCAACTGATATTGCAGGCGGTGTAAATAAAGCGTTGGAAACTCGTTCTGAAAATGCAGACGTATCTGTGAAAGAAACTGAAGAATTAGGTGCAGGTGACCAGGGGATTATGTTCGGTTATGCATGTAACGAAACACCTGAACTTATGCCTTTACCTATCAGTTTGGCTCATAAATTGTCTTTCAGACTTGCACAAGTTAGAAAAGACGGTATTTTGAATTATTTAAGACCTGACGGAAAATCACAGGTTACAGTTGAATATGTAGATGGTAAACCTTCAAGAATACATACCGTATTACTTTCAACACAACATAATCCTGAAATTGACGGCATCAGAGATAATTCAAAAGTACAAGAAATTATCAATCGTGATTTGAAAAAATATGTAATTGACTATGTATTTGAAACAGAATCAATCAAACCTGATATGGAAACAAAAATCTTAATCAACCCATCAGGGCGTTTTGTAATCGGTGGACCTCAGGGTGATGCAGGATTAACTGGCCGTAAGATTATTGTTGATACATACGGCGGATATTCTCGTCACGGTGGCGGTGCATTTAGCGGAAAAGATCCAACGAAAGTTGACCGTTCTGCTGCTTATGCGGCAAGATATGTTGCTAAAAACATCGTAGCAGCAGGTTTGGCTGACAAGTGCGAAATAGAATTAGCATACGCTATTGGTGTTGCTGAACCTATTTCTGTATTTGTTGATACTTTCGGTACAGGTAAAATCTCTGATGATGAAATCAGTGATATTGTAAAAGAAAACTTTGAATTAAGTCCAATGGCTATTATCAGACAGTTTGATTTAAGAAACTTACCGGCAAAGAACGGTGGTAAATTCTATCAAAGACTTGCTTCTTACGGACACATGGGTAGAACAGACTTAATCGTTCCTTGGGAAAATACTGATAAGGCTGAATTGTTAAAAAAAAATCTCATGATGGCAACAACTTGCTGTTAGGACTTGATAAATAAAGTGGGTTATTTATCACACAAGATTATACCCATCAGATAACATAATGAAAACGACCTCAGTGCAATCCTGAGGTCGTTCTTTTTTAGTTATTTATCTAATTAAAATTACCTTATTTTATTTTGAATACAACATTCGCTACTGCCGTAACTTTCTTTTCGATAGAGTTTGTGTTGTATATACCTGCATCAGAAACATCTGTTGAGTTTGAATCTGTTATTTGGAATACTCCCATTTTAACAGACTGAATTTTTCCTGTTCTGTTGTGGGTTGCTTTTAACATTGCGGATGCTCTTTGTTTTGCATCTTTTGTTGCATCATTTAAAAGTTCAACCTTTAAATCTGATATTTTTGAATAGTAGTATTGAGGTGCATCTACATCTACATCAATCCCTTTATTCATAAGATTTGTAATATCTAATGACAGTTCTTTTATTTTATTAACATCATTTGATTTTACTGAAACAGGTTGATATAAATTATAGTAATCTACCTCATTTGAGGTGTTCCCGTTTGGTAATACTTTATATGTGTTATAGCCATGTGAAGTTTTTAATTCAACATCTTTATCTTCAAATATGCTTTTACTGCAGGAATTTGTTTTTGGATAGAATCGTATGCAATTCTTCTTGTTTTTTGTTTAGAAACAATTTCAAAGGTTAAAACACCGTTATCTGATGTGACGATTTTTGATGCAGAACCTGTAACGGCAATTCCGTCAGATGGGAGTGAATTTGCCACAATTTTAGTTGCCCATACAAGTCCTATTGCTAAAATAACTGATAGTGCAATGACCTGAAATTTTTCTAATTTTTCTAAAAATTTTTCCATTTTTATCCCTCTTTTCTTTAAAAAACTTTTGTCACACACATTATATAGCAAAAAATTTTTACAACATATAAATATTTTGGTATAGTATAGGTATGCTTGATAAATATTTGGAATTTTTAGAATACTTAATGGGAAGTTTAAACAAGTATTTTGCCTCCCAAAGACCTTATATAAAGTGTAAAATGGGATGTTCAAAGTGTTGTTCTAACGGAGATTATCCGTTTTCACAAATTGAGGTGGAACTTTTGAAAGTCGGATTTCACAGACTTGATAACCAAACCCAACAAAAGATATTGAATAATATTAAACAAATTATAAAAGATAAAGATGCTTGTGAAAATAAGCGTGGCAGGGAGATTTTGGGGGCAGAATTGAAT
>CAMHDG010000122.1 GCA_946183815.1 uncultured bacterium
AGGAGATTATATGATTTCTGTAAACGATTTTAAAACAGGTTTAACATTACAATTAGACAACGGTCTTTGGTCAGTAGTAGAATTTTTGCACGTAAAACCGGGGAAAGGTGCTGCTTTTGTACGTTCAAAACTTAAAAACGTAGAAACAGGTCAGGTTGTTGAAAAGACCTTCAGAGCAGGTGAAAAGGTTGCAAAGGCCACATTAGACAGACGTGAAATGCAATATTTATATAAAGAAGGCAAAGATTTTGTTATGATGGATAACGAATCTTACGAACAAATGCAGTTAACAGAGGCTCAAATAGGTAGTGGTATTAAGTATTTGAAAGAAAATATGGTAGTTCAGGTACTTATGCATGATGGAAGCATCATTGGTGTAGATATTCCTGCACACGTTGAGTTAGAAGTTATTGATACACCTCCTGCAGAAAAGGGTAACACTGCTCAAGGCGGTTCAAAACCTGCAACACTTGAAACAGGTGCGGTTGTTAATGTTCCGTTCTTCGTATCAAACGGTGATGTTATCAGAGTTGACACCCGTTCAAATGAGTATTTAGACAGAGTATAGTTTTAGTAAATAGTGAATAGTGAATAGGTGTTTTGCTCGTATTCCTGTTTGCTGAAAGGGTAACTATGAAATTTGAAACAGAATATATAGAAAAATTAGCAAAAATAATTGCAGATAATGAATTAACTGAAATATCACTGGAAGATGGTGAGCAAGCAATCACAATCAGAAAAGATTTACCGGAAGTGATTAGTGCAGGAGTACCTGTTAGTGCACCTGTTGTTGCATCACCTGCACCTGCAAATACAAATGCTCCTGCTCAAGCAGAAGCACCTGCTGAAGCAAAGAAAGGTAATGCTATTGTTTCACCTATGGTTGGAACATTTTACAGCAAACCATCTCCTGATGCAGAACCTTTTGTAAAAGTTGGTGACAGTATTACTGAAGGTAATGTGGTATGTATCATTGAAGCAATGAAAATGATGAATGAGATTGAGTCTGAATTTTCAGGCAAAATCGTTGAAATATGCGTTACAGACGGTCAAGCCGTTGAATACGGTCAACCTATTATGTACGTTGAATAATTGTTAAAAGGGCAGTTTTGAATTATTACTAACTGCCCTTTTTTATGCCGAAAAATAAAGGATAGGGATATGTTAAAGAAAGTTTTAATAGCAAACAGAGGAGAGATAGCAGTAAGGGTTATAAGAGCGTGTAGAGAACTCGGCATCCCAACTGTTGCAATATACTCACAGGCTGATGCACAGTCTTTACACGTACGACTTGCAACTGATGCTTATTGTATAGGACCTGCTCCAAGCAGTGAAAGTTACCTTGATATAAGCAGAATTATGGCAGTGGCAGAAGTTTCAGGGGCAGATGCTATTCACCCAGGATACGGTTTCTTGTCAGAAAGAGCAGATTTTGCAGAACTTTGCGAGGAAAGCGGAATAAAGTTTATCGGACCTACCTCTGAGGCTATGAGAAAAATGGGCGATAAGGCAACTGCCCGTAAAACAATGATAGAAAACAATGTTCCTGTTACCCCGGGAACAGGAATTGTAAAAACAGCAAAAGAGGTTATGGAATTTGGGAACAAAGTAGGTTATCCTATTATTCTTAAGGCTACTGCAGGCGGTGGTGGTAAGGGTATGAGAGTTTGTCGTGGTGATGAAGATGTTGAGTCTAACTTAAATCTTTGTCAGCAAGAGGCTCAAAATTTCTTTGGAAACCCTGATGTTTATGCAGAAAAATTCCTTGAAAACCCAAGACATATTGAGGTTCAGGTTTTAGGTGACAGTTTTGGTAATGTTATCCATTTAGGCGAACGTGATTGTTCTATCCAAAGACGTCACCAAAAATTGTTAGAGGAAGCACCTTCTCCTGCTATTGATGAACAAACCAGAAAAGAAATGGGTGCGGCGGCTGTTCGTGCAGCAAAGGCTATCAACTATGAAGGTGCAGGTACTTGTGAATTTTTGCTTGACCATGATGGTAAATGGTATTTTATGGAGATGAACACACGTGTTCAGGTTGAACACTGCGTTACCGAAATGATATCAAGAGTTGACATCGTAAGAGAGCAAATCAGGGTGGCTTCAGGTGAAAAGTTGAGTTACACCCAAGAGGATGTTCAATTAAGAGGACACGCTATTGAGTGTCGTATAAATGCAGAAAATCCCGAAAAAGACTTTATGCCATGCC
This sequence comes from uncultured bacterium, assembly GCA_946183815.1. Lineage (GTDB taxonomy): Bacteria > Cyanobacteriota > Vampirovibrionia > Gastranaerophilales > Gastranaerophilaceae > UBA2883. The sequence continues at coordinate 2,213 of CAMHDG010000122.1, forward strand.
CTGGTAAAATTGACGGATATTTTGCTCCGGGGGGCTTTGGGATAAGAGTTGATTCTCACGTTTATCCGGGGTATTCTATTCCGCCTTATTATGATTCCATGATAGGTAAACTTATCTGTTGGGGTGAAACAAGAAACGAGGCAAGGAGAAGAATGTATCAAGCCTTAAAAGAATACGTTATTACGGGTATTTGTACCACTATCCCGTTCCATCAGGGAATTATAGAGGACGAGGTCTTTATAAGCGGTAAGTTTAATACAGGGTTTATCGAAGATTATTATAAAAGAAAAGGAAAATCTGAATTATAAAAATATTGGTAACCATATAAAATGTTACGGTTAATAATCAGTTACAGCAATAACATTGCTTGATTAAATACAAACTCATAAAAGGTTGGATATTTATCCAACCTTTTTATTGTTAAAATATAATTTTATAACATTTCCCGTTCTGATAAGCATAAACTCATAAAATAGTTACTCTATTTTATCCAACAGTATGCATGCTGTCAAAAATCTCTTTTCTTTGAACCCATGCTTCCATACCCATTTTGTTACATTCGTCTTTTAAAAGGGTTTGGAACTCTTTTAAAGTCTTGTTTGATTTAGCCATACTGCAGAGCATGAACATAACAAAATGTCCTTGCATAAGAGTTTGTTTAATATCTTCTATATTAACCTGACAGTCTGCAAGCAAAGTTGCTACTTTTGCAACAATGCCGACTTTGTCTGCTCCTGATACTGTTATTATTATTTTGTAGTTATTTTCCATGTAAATTCCTTATTATTTTCTTTGTTTAGTGATATATCGTACGACACAGGTTTTCTCAAATTTACCCCATTTACTCCATTTACCCCATTTACCCCTATGAGAATAAATTATTAATCTTGTCTATAATATCTTGTGGGTCTATTTCATTAGTGACTTTATTTATGTCTTGGGCAATCTGATAGAGTTTAGCAGCCTCAATTTTATCACCGACAATAGTTATTGCTCTTGCAAGATTAAAATGAGCAAGTGCATAGTTAGGGTTACATTCTGCCGATTTTTTGAATAGTTCAATCGCTTTTTGTACTCTGCCTAAATCATCAAGATAAATTACACCCAGATTATTATACGCTATATCGTACATATTATCATATTTTATTGCTAACTCATATTCTTTTATTGCCTCGTTTGTATTCCCTTTACCCCAGTGTAAGAAAGCAAGGTTACAATGAATTTTTGCATTCGTAGGGTCAAGTTCGAGTGCTTTTCTATACACTGAAAGTGCGTTATCATAATCTTCTTTATCATAAAAGGCACTACCCAGATTAATATAGATATCAATATCCTCAGGAGTCATTGTATAAGCATTTTGATAGGCACAGATTGCTGCATCAAGGTCATTTTGGTTCTCTTGATAAACAAAACCCAGTGTTTGAGCAATAATACTTGTCCAACGTTTATTAGGGTTTAAAGTAATTGCTGTCTGATATTGAGCGACCGCTAACTTAAACTCGCCCTTGATATAATACAAATTAGCCAGATTAGAGTGGAAATCAGGAACGGTCGGCATAATAGATATAAGTTTTTGGTAAGTTTCTATTGCTCTGTCGTAGTCGCCCTGTTCTTCGTAAGCCTGACTTAAGTGTCTATATGCAGGAATATTTAAACTGTCCAGCCATATAGCCATTTTATATTCTGTAATAGCATCTTCAAAATGTCCCATTGCCAAATAAGCGTCACCTAAAAGACAATATAAAGGAACAAATCCCGGTGCTTTATCAATAGTTTTTATATAGAGTTCTATTGCCGTATCAAGTCGTCTTAACTGGATATAATAAAACGCAAGGAATAGAACAGGCATGAACTGTAAATATGATATTGTTCTGAACGCTGCTTTTATTGCGTTCCTGTCGAATAAAAAGGTTAGTATTGCAAGTAAATGTTCAAATTTTGACTGACAACCAACTTTAAAATTCTTGAAAGCAGAGGCTTGGTATAATTTATGTAATAAAAAGTGCGCTCTTGAGTTTCTGAATTTTTTATATTTAACAGCCTGTTTTGCCGCTTGTATAGCCTCAAAGAAATATGCTTTTCTTGTGTAAGTTTCTGCTAATACATAGTAAGCATCAGAATATTCATGATTTTGTTCTATTGCCATATTAAGATAATTTATTGCTTTATCCAAGTCGCCTTTGTAGAACTGCGCTTTCCCTATTTTGTAATAGACCTCATAAGAATCAATAGCGGTTTCCAGTGCGCACTGGTACTCTGTTATTGCCTCGTCTATATACTGGCATGAGTTAAAAATGTCAAGATGCCAGTCCATATACAAATCGCCTAACCTGATGTGTAACTTTGCATTGTTAGGTTCTTTTTGCAAATCGAGTTGACATTTCTCTATTGCTTTTTTTACCTTATCCTGACGTTTGCTATTTTCTTCATTTTCAATAGTATTATTCATTATCTTTTCCTTGCTTACAATCTATTTTGCTAATGACATACAGTAGTCAACCAGTTTTTGCCTGTCTGTATAAGAAATATCTTCTATGAGCATTCTGTGTACACCATCAGGTAATCCGGTTTTGTCGAGTACACGTCCTGTAAGTATTATTTTACCAACACTTTCAGATAAATTCAACATTATTTCATATTCTGAATTAACATCTAACGGAACTTGTGAATATAATCTTAAACCACGCACACTAATATCAATCAGATGTGATTCTATATTCCCTTCTAGCGCTCTGAATATAGTGACAGGGCAGTTTGATTTATAGCGTGGATTTTGTCTTACATCCTCAACTTTTGTTTCGGTTTCATTGTATGATATTTCGATTTCATCTTTTGAAACTATTTTTAAAACTTGTGATTTGAATATAACTATCCCTCTTGGGGTAAAGACTTTAACATCTAAATCAAACCCGTTTTCAAAGTCAGTAAAATCTGTTTTTTGGTTTTGGGATAGTTGAAGGTTGAGTTTATTGTTTGAACATTTTTTGATAACACAATCAACATCAAGGGTATCAAAACCTGAATCAGACGTAATTTTAGTTTTTTGCTTTTCACTCAACAAGTTCATATTTATATTTTAGCACAAAGGTAAATTATTGTTTATCTGCGAAGCAGATATATCTCTCCTTGGAGAGAGAGAAATTTCTTAATGAACTGCTTGCAGTGAATTTAGAAATTTGAGAGAGGGTAAGTAATAGTTGGTTTAATAATTGAACCCTCTCCCCAACCCCTCTCCTTTGGAGAGGGGCTTTTAACGATTTATGTATTTACACCCGCTAAACAATAATTTACAG
>CAMHDG010000123.1 GCA_946183815.1 uncultured bacterium
AAGAGGACAGTGATAACATAACTAATCAACTTTTAATTCAAAACTTTTTTAAGACTACTGCAACCGTAAAAATTGGAGATACAAAAATAAGCGATTATCTGACCTCAAATGAATTTGAGGGATTAAATATTTTTGGGAACGGCAAAATCAACGGGACTCAATTCAACGATACAATATTCGGAAGTGCGGGCAATGACACCATAACCGCAAAATCAGGTAATGACGTTATCTACACAAACGGCGGAAAAGATACTATTGTTGAAACAGGCGAATACGGACACGATACAATCGAAAGCGGTTTAAGTTCAAAAGTAACCGTAAAATTAAGTTCATTTGATGCAAACAATTTGACTTATGGTGAAAACGATTTAACTTATACAACAGACGAAAATTCATCATTTACGTACTCTGATTTTGTCACAGGGGAAAGCGCTGATTTATGGATAAAATCAGGCAGTACAACTTATCACGTACAAAACAATAATTCTGAAATTATAGATTTATCAAAAGACAAAAACAACAATGTTTTATTCTTAACCGCTGACGGACAAGAATATACCTCATCTAAAAAGAAAATCAATGTTGTTTATTCGCTTGATGGGGAAAACAAATACACATTGCAAGGCGGAAAAGATACAGTCGTTGACAACGGAAATGATGACGACAGTTATATTGCAACCGTTTCAAAATCAACAAAACTCCTTATAAATGATGATGGCGGCAATGATAGTTTAAATTTGAAAAACAAATCAAGTGACCTTGTTCTTTTTTATGATATTGATAATAACGGAAAAACAGGCGATGATTTAATTATATACAACAAAAAAGCCGTATCTTATACAGCGTTAACAAACGCAAGTAAAAATAAATCTTTCACAGGCGGAGTTAAACTAACAAACTATTTTACAACAGGTGAAATGGAAAATGTAAGTTATATTATAGGTGACAAAACCACAAATATTGATATATCAGGCTGGAAATATTTGTTAGATACTTATATCAATGATTGTTTCACTTTGACTGATAAAAAGTCGATAAAAGATATATTTGAAAGCGGGACAAAACAAGTAAAATCTCTTGTAACCAATATTTTTAAAAGCACAACTTACTCTACTTATGAAGATGTAGTTTCTAAATCAAGCAAATATTCAGATATAAAACTTGCAAATGACGATAATGTACTTAATATTTATGAAGAAAAAGATGGGGAAAAGAAATTACTCTATGCTCCTATCTCTAATTTTTTAGGGACAGACTCTAAAGAAATAGTTAATCTTATTGTACTTGACGACAACGGCAGACTAATGACTATGAATATAAATTCAGCGATGGATTTGACTTATAGTCTTGGCAACGATAATGTCGTTACCTTTGACAGTAATGAAAAATATTCTGACATCAATTTTGTAAATAACGAAAATACTTTAAAAATTTACGGGAAAGATAATACTTTACTCTATACCGTAAACAATTTTGCAGAAGATAACGATAGCCAAAAAATCATTTTAAATGTCCTTGACGATAATGATAAAGAAATGTCTATCAGTTTAAATTCTCTGATGAACAAAGAATTTAATATGGGCAACGATAATACGGTATCAATAACAGATAACAATATTAATCCAATTACAACAATAGACGGCTCAAAAGATACAATTATCTTTAACGACAAAAAATATACTGATTTTTATACAACAGGAACACTGTCAGGGGCTTACTCAGCAGGCGACCCGTTGATAGCAAAAGATGGTAACGATTTAAAAATCGGAGATATTACAGTTAAAGATATTGACGGTATGAAAAATGAAATCCAAATTGTAGATATGGAAGGTAAAACTAAAAATATCATAATCGGACAAGGTACTATAAACGGAACTTTTGAAAGTGAAATTATTGTTGGGAGCAATTCTGCGGACACAATAAATACAAACGGCAGAAATGACTTGATTTATATGGGTGACGAAAACGATACTTTAAACTTAACCTCAACAACAGGGGAAGAAACAGGTAAAAATACAGCAGAGATGATAGGTATCGGTGGAACTCACTCTATAAGCAACGATTTAGATATTCCTGCAATCAGTGTTTACGACAGCAAAGGGGATGACACTTATAACACCACTCTAAAAGAGTTTGGGTTATATATCGAAGATTATGCAGGAAACGATACATTGAACATAAAATATTCTGATGATAATTTGATGTATTTCTTCGATGTGGTTAACCCTAATCTTGCAAATACAAATCCTACAATCTACACAGACTTAATGATATGCGATAAGTCACAGTTTATGGGTGCAGGAATGAGTGCTCTTTCTAATTCATCAGGTTTGAGCATGAAAGCAATGATGGAATCTATGCAGGGTTCATTCGGATATGCATGGATAGATGATCATTTTGGCAATAGCCAAACTATTGAAGAAATAAATATAATCACAGATAGCGGTAATACAACTAAACTTGATATTGATACAGCAATATCATCGACTAAAGAAAAAATTGAGGCTTGGTTAACCCATCAGGATAAAGGCACCTTTAATATGTTTGAAGTTAGCGGTGACTTTGCTACTGCATGGGATGTTATTGAAAAAGGAACAAAGGCAGATAAATTATATCTTGCAAATTTATATATGAATAATTAATTGAGAATATAAAAGAGAAGAAACAGGCTCTAATGGTGTGAGCCTGTTTTTTTACCTTTACCCCCTAACATGTTACAAATATGTAATAAACTGGCAAAAAACTCCGAAAACATGCGTTATATAAGCACAAGGGTTAGAAAAATAAGGAGTTTAGGAAAATGAAATTAAGTTCAGTTTCAATGGTAAGTAACACCACAGTAGCACCAAAAGGTAATTCACAAAGTTTGTATATGCCGAATTACAAAAATTCATTAAGTGCGGACACCGTATCTTTTACAGGTAAAAAAGATGGTGCAGACGGAGAAAAACCTAAAAAATCAGGCTTTGTTCACAAAGCATTAGTATCAGCAACAGGATGTTTTATCCCGGGGATGGGACAGGCTATTAACGGTCAATGGGGCAAAGCAGCCTTATTTGCAATAGGTGCGCCATTAGCAGTTTTCGGAGCGATGACTGTAAGCCTTCCTCTTGCAATGGGTATCGGACTTGCTGCGGAAGCAGGAATGTTTATTGACGCTTACAGAAACGCATAAAAAATCTTATTATAAAATATCCGTACCAAAATGGTACGGATATTTTTTTTGGGAATTTGTATATCTTTTAAATTATCTGATTATGGTGTATATTATTCACAGGTAGGAAACGAATGAAAAAGATATTTGCACTGTGTTTACTAATTCTCATTTTTGCAACTTACAACATTGCAAAAGCGGAACAATTTGTGCTTTGTTGCAAAATAAAAATATCTGCCGTTCACATGATGACAAACAAAGTGATGAAATCTTATTTTATCGACAGATATTTTATAGTTGATACTGTATTACACGGAGTATATGATGCAAACAATTTGCCACTTGAGGTTCATGAATTTTCTGATTCTACCCTTGTGTTTTCAAAAAGAGCAATAAGTTTTTCTGATATAGTTGATACAAGATTATCGTACAACCGAAGCACTCACAAAATCAATCTAAACGAAATATATGCTTATGCCTCTAAATACGACCGGAGAGCACAATTCGTAACAAAAGGTGAAGGAACTTGCAAAGAGGTAAAAATAAACAGAAAACCTTTATTCTAACGGATATATTAAATGGAAATTAAAAGTTCAATATTTATATTTTTTATAATTTTATTTATATCTTTTGGCACTGCTAATGCCTTAACGATTACTCATCCTGAAACAACCAACGAAACAGTAAATGAGGCGGGAATATTTTTTTCAGGGAAAATTGACAAATATGAAAAAGTTTTCATAAACGGTATCCAAATGCACCCTGCAAAAAAAGGGGCTTTCAGTTACAGTTTTAGACTAAAAGAGGGTGAAAATATTTTTGCCGTACAAAAAAAAGATTTTTTCTTTTATACAGAAACCCTATCATATAAAATAACAAGAATATCTGCAAAACAAGACGAATTTTATAATAAATTCATGGAAATTGAGCCTTCGTATTATATTACAACAAGAGATAACGTAGTATTAAGAAGTACTCCGCTTGATGAAGGGATGAACAGACTCGGATACCTTCCGCAAGGTACAAAAGTATATGTTGACGGTACTCAAAATGAATTTTCAAGAATTTATCTTGCAAAAGATAAATTTGGCTGGGCTTTTACAAAAGATTTGGAAAAATCAAAAGAAAATCTCTATAATCCGGTACAAATACTTGACTCAAACCAATTAAAAAATGACAAAGAAATAACAACCGTTATTGAATTGAGTGAAAATTGTCCTTACAGTGCAGTTGTAGAAGATAATAAACTCATTGTCACAATATACAATCTTGATAATTCTTCTGAAACATTTTCAAAAGAGTTCAGATTAGACAAATTCCCAAGGTACAGCATTTGCCTCCAAAATAATATTTTATACATTACACAGAAAAAAAATCCGATAAACAAAACCTACTCCAACAAAGATATAAAAATTATTATTGACGCAGGACATGGAGGAACAGAAACTGGTGCTGTCGGATGTCTGGGAGATAAAGAAAAAACTCTTAATCTTGAAGTTGCATTAAAATTGAAAAAAATATTAGAAGAACACCATTTTAACGTAAAATTAACCAGAGAATTTGATAAATTTATATCACTAAATGACAGAATTGACTATGCAAAAAACGAAGATGCACTTATTTTTATCAGTATTCATTTAAACTCTGTACCGATATCGGATGACCCGAATTTAAACCAGGGAACAGTTGTTTTTTATTTTAATCCGCAAAGCAAAGAGTTAGCAAAATGTCTGTCCAAAAACGTTTCACAAGAATTACATTCTATAAACGGAGGTGCGACCCAAAAGAGTTTTGCAGTTATCAGACCAACCGAATACATCGGGGCACTTGTGGAATTAGCCTATTTAGTAAACCCGCAGGATGTAAAAATTTATAAAAATAAAAAGTTCGCCCAATCTTCTGCAGAGGGTATATACAAAGGTTTAGCAAATTATATTCATTCTGAAATTGAAAAATAATAAAAGAGAAAATCAAAATCGATTTTCTCTTTTATACATTATTATTAAAAAAACTATCTTAACTTAACTGATACAGATCTGATTTTCTTTGTGTATTCAAGTTTATCTTCTCTTGATAACCAACCAAGACCCATTTCAGTAAAATTACCATATAAATCTAAATCTTTTTTCATTTTAGAAATAGAAACTTCACCTTTATCTGATAAATAATTGTAAATTAAACCTGCCGCATTAATAATTTCTTGTTGAATGTCTGCGTCTTGAGCCAAAGTTGCGTTACTTTTTTTCTTTAAAAGTGCCAAAATTTTCTCCTTTAAATTTCTAAAAACTGTCTTTACACATACCTATATTTTATATAA
>CAMHDG010000124.1 GCA_946183815.1 uncultured bacterium
CAAAACCAATCATCTTCCGTGCTTCCAACGTCACAGCCACAAACCTTGTTAGGTTCACAATTTAGCAGTTTTAATCCTGTCATTGACCCGTCAGTCATTACAGATAATTTGCCAGAAAACTTTGACGATGCGGTAAATACAGTTGTTACCCCGAACCAAGATAAGCACCAGCGTATTAAAACGGCTGTCGCAATAGGGGTTTCAACCTTAGTTATCGGTGCATTATCACTTGTTTTTACAAAAGGGAAAATCTCCAAAACTATTGCAAATTCTTTAGGTAAAGTAATAGATAAATCAACAGAAAAAATTGATAAACTTAATAAAAAACCAACCATTTCAACAAGGGAGGGTCGTTACCTTGCCTTTTTACAAAACACAAGCAAACTTGCTCTTATGGCAAGGGGGGCGTTATTTAATATTACGCCACTAAAAGATGTATTGTTCTCAAAATTTGTACGCAAAACCTGTAAACTTGACAAACCCTGCGATGCCATAACAAATACTTTCAGAAAACTATCATTTGCTACTGTTAAAAATTCATATAAGCAGGCAGAAAATGACATGGAGGCTATGGTAAGAGTATTTGATTCAACTAACAAAAAAATTGCTTCAAACCAAACATCTTCAAATATTGTTGCATCTCCAACATTGGCAACAAAAATGGAAGATAATTTGTCAAAGATTAAAACTTCGTACGCAGAAAGTTTTTCAGAACAGGTTTTGGAACAAAGAAATGAGGCACTAATCTCAAGATTTGACGGACTGGACCGAAAAACTTATGATAACATTTATGGCAAAATCAAGACTTTTGTATCAGATGTTGACGAATGGACAACCTTTGTACCTGAAAGACTCGTTGCAAAAGATAAAGCCGTTATTATGGAAAATCTTGCAGACAAAAAACGTGTGATTACAAATAACCCGCAAGATAATTACAACGCACTGTCTGAAATAATTACAAAACTGGAACACCTCATTAATCCTAACAGTGAAGAATCTATTAACCTTGTAAAAAATCTGAAAAAACTTTCATCTGTATATGCAAACCTTAATGGCGAAAATGAAGAAATTACCCGTCAAGAACTTATTAAACTTATGAATCAGCAACTTAAAGACGCAAACAAACTTGCAGGAGGAAAGCATTATACAAATCTTGAATCCAAAAAAATAATATCACTCCTGCGTCAGGTTGGAAAAGTTCTGAACACAGACAAAAAAGGTTTGATAGAGCAACAACTCACTATGTATAAACAAATTTTACCTGAAGAAGAATACAAAAACATAAAGAAAGTTGCGGACAAAGCGATAAAATCATTAAATAAAGCAATTTATAGAGAAGGGTTTGAATACACTGACAAAGCAAGAGATTTGGCAGTAGGCTCTGCTCTAACTGATGTTGCAATAGGAATGGCACTACCTGTAGGAACAACCGCTGTTGCAATGGCATCAGCGGATACGAAGCAGAAAAAGCGTTCAGTTGCACTAAAATACGGGCTTCCGCTTATGGCAGGTATTGCAACTTCAACTATTTCAACAATGCGTCTGATATCAGGCGGGAAAGCACTTATGCTTGGTGCAACTGTCAGTATTTTAGGTAACGAATTGTTTGAAAGACTTGACAACTACCTTATTAAACGTGATGCAAAAAAAGACTCAGTGCTAAAGGGGTAAATGTGTAAAGGGGTAAATGGGTAAAGGTATTTTAATTTACCGATTTTAGTTTTTAAAAATCCAGGTATATTAAAAGCGGGGCAACTTTCGTTGTCCCGCTTTTTTGAATAAGTTTTGAAATTAACCACGAATACCTAATTCTTTGATTAATTTTCTGTATCCTTCCAAATCTTTAGATTTTAAGTAAGATAACAAACCTTTTCTCTTACCAACCATCATCAAAAGACCACGTTTTGTTGCGTAATCATTTTTGTTTGATTTTAAGTGTTCAGTAAGTTCAGAGATTTTTTGAGTCAACATAGCAACTTGTACTTCTGTTGAACCTGTATCTTTACTGTCTTTTCCAAATTTTGAAATGATTTCTTGTTTGTTTTTTAAGTTAATTGACATAATTTATATTCCTTATGTTTTTTGTGTGAGTACATATTGGCGTAAGCACTCTACATATTGATAATAATATGAGGAATTATTAAAATCAAGCATGAATTTGTTTTTAAGAATATTTTTCGTCAACAAACTTAATAAAACAGGTGAAAAATACTTATTAAACAGTATATTTTAAGTGTATAATATACTATAAATCACTAATAGTGTATATTTTACCATTGTTAAATCTCTGTAATATAATCATAGTGTACTTTTTACATTATTTAGTTTTGTAAAAATATTGCTATTATTGTGTTATAAGTGTTATAAACGGCTGAAAACGTGGTATTATATACATGTAAGGGCTACAAGACCCATACAGAGTGTTATTCCCCACTAACCACTCTTTCAAAAAAAAGGTATCTGTTTACTCCACTAATATACAGGTGTTACTATGGATACCATTTACTCCGGTTTTAATCAAGAAAAATTTTTGATTCTGTGTGCAAACATCATATTAGTAAGTTCTTTTGTGTTTTCGCAAAACAGTTTCGTATTCGCCGACAATATAAAAATAGTAAATGGGATAGTTTCCCCACCGCTGATAAATACAATTCAGATAGAAAGAACATTAGATAAGATAGTTACGGAGGAAAAATTAGAAGCAGAATTTAACGCATACATAAGAAAGAAATACGCAAATTGCAGTGTATATGATGTTGATAAAGGAATAAAACATATAAAACTTGTCAGGTATTATCAGGGGCGACCTGTCAGGTTGAATGTTATTGAAGCGGACAGAAATATTAATCCGAAGATTAACATAGAACCGGTTTTAGCCTCAGCAACTCTTTCTCATAAGGCATCGATAACTGCGATGGCACGGAAAAGTCACTCGCTCGTAGCAGTTAACGGTGCTTTTTTTCTTCCGCAAACAGGGTGTCCTTTAGGCACAATGATGGTAGATAAAAAGTTGTACACAGGTCCTGTTTTCAACAGAGTAGCAATGGGTATTTCTAACGATGGATTTAAAATGGACAGAGTCAGCCTTAACGCAACACTAAAAAGAGGCTGGGATAATATAAAAATAGATAACATAAACCAGCCAAGGATGTCAGTAGGCTTCACGCTCTGTTATACAAGTGACTGGGGAAGTATGTCACCTGTAACCCCTAAAAACGGACTTCAGGTTACTGTATCCGACGGAAAAGTAATATCAATATCGAAGCAAAGGACTCCTATCCCTTTGAACGGATACGTTCTAGTCGGCCCTGCAAGTAATCTGGCAACCCTGAAAATCAATGACAAGGTAAACCTCAATGTAAAAACTTTACCTGAATGGGAGGACATCAACCACATTATTAGCGGAGGTCCATACCTTGTCAAAGATGGTCAGGTTTATGTTGACATACAAGACGAAAAATTGCTCGCAATAGGGGGCAGAAACCCACGTACCGCTGTCGGATACACTAAAGATAACAGACTTATCATTGTAACCGCTGACGGAAGAGAGGGAAGTTCTATAGGAATGACCTTAAAAGAACTCGCTTATCTTATGCAAAAACTGGGGTGCGTTAATGCTATGAACCTTGATGGTGGCGGTTCTACCGTAATGTATGTAAAAGGCGCTATCGCAAACAGACCGCCTGTTAAAGGTGGGATTGCTCTTTCTAATGCACTGGTTGTATCCGTAAAAGATTAAGATGCAAAAATAATAACACCAACGAGAGCAGATAATATTATCGCTATGTTGTAGTGTAAAAATGTAGGTACGCAGGTATCCCAGATATGATTATGCTGACCGTCAACATTTAAACCTGCAGTTGGTCCAAGAGTCGTGTCAGATGCAGGAGAGCCTGCATCACCTAACGCAGCCGCAGCAGCCAAAACTGTAACCGTTTGCGCAACATTGAACCCTAATTTTATAAACACTGGGATAAATACAACCGCTAATATAGGAATAGTACCGAAAGAAGTTCCTATTCCCATTGTAATAACCAAGCCGACAAACAGCATTATTAACGCAGTTATAATCTGACTTTCAGGTAAAATAGTTATTGCGGTATTCACAAAAGTATCAATTCCGCCTGTCGCTTTCAAAACTGTTGCAAAACCTGATGCCACAAGCATAATAAAGGCAACATAACCCATCATATAAATCCCCTCGTCCATGAGTTTATCCATTTTTGAATGTTTAACCGCACCGAGAGAAAATATTATTCCTAACCCGCATAAAGCACCTAAAGGTAGTGAATGAGTTAATATCTGAACCCCAAAGGTTATCAGTGCTGCTAATATGGTTATATAATGCTTATAATTGAGTTTTTCAGTTGTGGTACTAACCTCTTCTTCCAAAGTATCGTTATACTCTCTTGGTTTTCGGTAGGATATAAACAGTGCAACAAACAACCCTGCCAACATTCCCAGACCGATTATCCATGTGGATTTCCATACATCATTTTTAGCCATTAACATGCCGTTTTGAACCATATTTTCTGCCAAAAGGTTTTGAAAGATTAAACCAAACCCCGCAGGGATAACGATATACGGCATTTTTAAACCAAAAGCCAGAACGCAGGCTATTGCACGTCTGTCTATTTTCATTATATTCATTGTGTGTAACAATGGCGGAATCAGTATAGGGATAAAAGCAATATGAATAGGTATTATATTTTGTGATGCCATTGATATTAAGATGAGAATAGTAAACAAAATACGTTTTTTACCGTTTACAAATTTTATAATTCCTTCCGAGATAATATCAGTTAAACCCGTATGGTTCATAGCGGCAGCGAAAGCACCCAAAAGAATATAACTCAAAGCAGTTTCTGAATTACCGCCCATGCCTGAAATAAACGTGTTCATAATCTCTGTAATATGCATGCCTGAAATAAGACCGCCTATAATAGTTGAAACTATTATTGACAACAGTACGTTAACCCTGCAAAGACAGAGAATAAAAAGGCATATTATTGATAAAATTACGGGGTTAAAGATAAGTTCTGTCATTATTTTTGCTCTAACTTCTCTATTATTTCAAGAGATACTTCTTTTTGGAGTTCAAACGGCATAATTTTTAAATATTGAAAAGCGTCAGCAAGTTCTCTGTCCTTGTCATACCAGCGCTTGCAAAAATAATTAAAAGCCTCTTCCAACTTATTTTGAGGAATAGAGATATTAAAATCTTTTGCTTTTTGGATAATGAGTTTAGCACATTCTGACTGTTTATCAGATTTTGCATCATGCATAAGACTAACCGCCAAACTCATTGTCGGGTCTAAATCATACCACCGTTGATTAAAATTAGTTTCCATAACTTTAGAATAAGACATTTTTGCGTTTGTGTCAATAAATTATTGTTTAGCGGGGGTAAATATATAAATCGTTAAAAGCCCCTCTCCTT
>CAMHDG010000125.1 GCA_946183815.1 uncultured bacterium
TGCTTTCATACGTTTTTTACCACGTTTTTGTTTTTCGAGCAATTTACGTTTACGTGTGATATCACCACCGTAACATTTATCTAACACACTTTTTCTTAAGGCTTTAATGTTAGTTCTTGCAATAACCCTTCCACCTATTGCTGCCTGAATAGGAACTTCAAACATTTGTCGAGGGATAATGGTTTTTAGTTTTTCCGTTAATTTCTGACCGACATAAAATGCGTTATCCTCGTGACAAATTACAGATAAAGCATCAACAATTTCGCCTGCAAGCATAACATCAAGTTTAACAAGTTTTGAACGCTTGTATTCCGCAAACTCATAGTCAAGGCTGGCATAACCTTTAGAGCGTGATTTTAACTGATCATAAAAATCTGTAATAACCTCCGATAGAGGTATATGGTAAACCAATTCCTGACGTACTTTATCAATATAGTGCATATTTATAAAAATGCCACGTTTAGACTGCGACAAGTCCATAAGTGTTCCCACAAACTCGTTAGGCGTTATAATAGAAACTTTTACATAAGGTTCTTCAATAAAATCTCTGTATTGAGCAGGGGGTAAATTAGCCGGATTGTCAATCTCAACAATTTCGCCGTTAGTTTTGTGAACTTTGTAGATTACAGACGGCGCTGTTGTTACGATAGATAAATCGTATTCTCTTTCTAACCTTTCCTGTGCGATTTCCATGTGTAACATTCCTAAAAACCCGCAACGGAAACCAAACCCCAAAGCAGAGGAGGTTTCAGGTTCAAATGTTATACTGCTGTCGCTTAATTTAAGTTTCTCAAGAGATTCTTTAAGTTCATGATAATCTTCATTATCAACCGGATAAAGTCCAGAAAATACCATAGGTAATGCCTCTTTATACCCTGGGAGTGCTTCAGATGCAGGTTTATCAACATTAATAACAGTATCACCCACAAACCTTGTAATCTCTTTTATAGACCCCGCAAAATAACCTACATCACCACAGGATAACTC
This sequence comes from uncultured bacterium, assembly GCA_946183815.1. GTDB lineage: Bacteria > Cyanobacteriota > Vampirovibrionia > Gastranaerophilales > Gastranaerophilaceae > UBA2883. The sequence goes on from CAMHDG010000125.1 coordinate 988, forward strand.
TTTAACCTGAACCCTGTGGGGTGTCATATATCCAAGTTCTACAATTTCATACTCTTTTCCGGAAGCCATAAATTTAACTTTATCGCCAAGTCGCATCTTGCCATCCACTATTTTGAAGAAACAGAGCGTTCCTAAATATTGATCATACGCACTATCGAACACCAATGCTCTTAAAGGTTTTTCTGTTGTATCTTCAGGAGGCGGCATAAAGTTCACAATAGCCTCTAAAACTTCTTCAATATTTTCGCCTGTTTTAGCACTGACCGGAATAGCAAGGGATGCATCTATTCCCAAAACTTCTTCTATTTCCTGTTTTACGCCCTCGACATCTGCTGACGGCAAATCAATTTTATTAATAACAGGAATAATCTCTAAATCTTGTTCTGCCGCAAGATAAACATTTGCAAGCGTTTGTGCCTCAACCCCCTGAGTTGCATCAACTATCAAAAGAGCACCTTCGCACGCTGCAAGTGAACGTGAAACTTCATAAGAAAAATCTACGTGTCCGGGGGTATCAATCAGGTTAAGAACGTAATCTTTTCCATCTTTTGCCTTATAATTCATACGTGCTGCGTTTAGTTTAATCGTAATCCCACGTTCTCTCTCAATATCCATTGTATCAAGAAGTTGGTTTTGCATATCACGTTGGGCAATAGTACCCGTTGCCTCAAGCAATCTATCCGCCAGAGTAGACTTACCATGGTCTATGTGGGCAATTATACAAAAGTTTCTCACATTCTCTTTATATTTCATAATTTGATTATAACATAAAGGTAAATTATTGTTTATCGGGGGTAAATATATAAATCGTTAAAAGCCCCTCTACTTTGGAGAGATATATCTGCTTCGCAGATAGACAATAATTTACGGTGCCTAGGTGATTAAGTGACTAAGCAAGCCGATTTCAAATCGGCAATAATACTTTGGCTTTTAGCCAAATTCTCTTAGTCACTCAGTCACCTAGTCACTTAATCACTTTTACAAATATCGGCTCACTACGTTCGCCTCTAAACTAATTAACCAATCCATTCCAGTCAAGGAATAAATAAACTGCAATACCTGCAATAATAAGTAAAAGAGCAAACCAAGTTACGCTTGCGAAAAGTTCAAACATGCCGGCAAGACACCCTTGCTGTTCATTATTTTGAGGTTTTCTGTATGCCGGATCAACCCATTCCCCGCAATTCATACACTTTTTAGCATCATCTGGTATTTCACCTTTGCAATATGGACAAAGCATCTATTACTCCTTTATTTTTTTGTTTTATGTTATTAAAATACCACAATTTTCGGTATATTGCAAAATATAATATCAAATAAAAAATTCTGTTTTGATTTTTTCAATAATTTGAGAATATCTTTCTTTATCATGGAGATACCAAAACCCGATTAGTGCCTCAAAAGCCGTTGCCTGCCGATATTCAGACTGGTTATTTCTTCTGGCAATCGGAATAGGACAATTCCTCGCTCTGCGTGCCAGATCGTGTTCATCCTCAGTTAAATCAGAGTCTATAAAATTAAGCATATCTGCTTGATATTTTGAGTTTACACGTTCGGTTGTTATTTTATGAAGATTTTTTAGGTTCTGCGTTTTGAAAACTGTATATTCTCTAACGAATAATTCCCAGACCGCATCACCTATATGAGCATAATTTCTTAAATTCAATTCTTCCATAGACACAATTCTAGCATAAATAAAACCCATAAAAAAAACGGCAATTTCTCGCCGTTAAAATTTTATGTAGATAAATAAACACTATAACTTTTTTAAATTTATTCTTTTTGCTATCCCTAGATTTTACCAACCAGTGATGGTGCAATCTGAATAAATTTAGTAACCAAATCGGCATCCCATTGTTTGCCCGCCCCTTGCAATAGTATATCGCAAGCGACATCAAGACCTAACCCTTTTCTGTACGGTCTGTCACTAACAAGAGCATGGAAAGCATCAGCGACAGCAACTATTTTTGCAGAAAGAGGAATTTCATCACCTTTCAGGTGCTCAGGATAACCTGTTCCGTCAACGTGTTCATGGTGATATTTTACAATAGGTATTAAATCTCTTAAAGATTCGTTTGGTTGTAACACTTTTTCAGCCCCGATAACAGGATGTTGTTTCATAATATTCCATTCTTCGTCTGATAATCTGTCAGGTTTTTTAAGAACATTTTCAGGGATACCGATTTTTCCGACATCGTGTAACAAAGCACCTAATGAGATCCTTTCAACTTCATTTTCAGGTAAGTTTACTGCTCTTGCCAAGGCTTCGGAATATCTTGAAACTGATGTTGAATGACCTTTTGTGTATGGGTCTTTTGCATCAATAGCACCTGCTAATGATTTAGCAATTTCTTCCAGGTGGTTTTGAGAACTTATTTGTTCTGAATTGAATTTATGCAATAATTCTTCTTCAAAGTTAACTCCCATTTGAGCATGACGTTTAGAGATAATTTCTGCATACGATTTTAAAGCCACATCATCCCAGAAGTTAAAGTCGGCAGATGAGATAATAGCGGACATACCGTCTTTATAGCCTTTAGCCTGTGATATATACATTGCCTGTTCTGCTAAGATTAAGAGTTTTTCCTGTTCTTTAGCACATTCAGGATATGATGCAATCCCAACAGATACTTTTACAGGTCCTACATCATCAACAAAACAGCAAGACAAACTGTATGTAATATATTCTGCGATATATTTTGCTTCTGATATATCAGTTTTAGGTAAGATGATAGCAATTTCATCCCCGCCGTATCTGCCTGCGATATCAGATTTTCTTAAATTATTTTTAACTTTTTCAGCAACAAGTTTAATAACCTCATCACCTTTAACGTGACCTAATTCTCTGTTAATTTTTGAAATATTGTTTACATCAAGCATAACAACAGAAAGTTCTGAATGATTATCTTCTGCATTTTTAAGTTCTTTTGATAAACATTCCTGAAATCCCCTGTGGTTATATAATTGAGTTAAAGAGTCAGTGTTAAAGTGTTCTTGGCTCTTTTCTATCAAACTCATATTATCCATGGTTAAGGCAACATAATTTGCGATAAAGTTATACAGTTTTTCTGATGGATCAACGTGTCTGTCAGCAATAAGCATCACACCAATACATTTATTGACTGAAATCATCGGGATAATACTGACTTTATGCCCTCTAAAGTACGCAATATTCAAGAAATCCACATTATCTTTAACAATAATTTTTCTTGTATAAAAACATTGAGAAACAGGGTTTTCACTATCAGCCCCAAATATTTTTGAGGAATACACGTTTTCAGTTTTATCTATAAGTTTAAGATTTATGCATTTTGACGTTTCGTTAAAAAGACCAAACGCAGTAAATGAGCAGTTAAGGAATTGGGTTAAGACCTTATGAATTGCAAGATAAAAAGCATTAGCATCAGAAGATGCCGTAATTTCAGACAATTTATCAACCATAGTTTTATAATCGACATTTATTTTTTGAGGAACAGAAACATTAGCATTCAAAAACGATCTGCGAGGGGCAGATGGTGCTGTTGCCAAAGAATTAACCTTTGCCACCAACTTTGCCGCAGAAAGAGGTGATGTCATAGCAGACTTATTATAAGAACTAACCTGTTCTTCACTTTTGTATGATTGACGTTGTTCCAAAATTTACCTACACATTTATTATACTATATATAACGTATAAAAAGAAGAGAAATTGCCTAATTTTGTTTCAAATGTTAACAAGAATTAATATTTTTCATAATGTTTAATACTGCTAAAAACGTGCTGATAGTTGGATATTCAAGTACGAATAAAAATTTGATATACTATATATGACAATTTTTTTGTTAGTTTTTCTGTGTGTCAGACTTAAATTAAAGAATAATTTTTAGTTGTAAACAAACCATGTTTATAGTAATTTAAGAATTGCAGACGTAGTATAAAGAAGGAGGCTTATAATGGGCGAAAGAAAATTAGTAGGAACTAATGAAATGTTCAAAAAAGCACTTGCAGGCGGATATGCAATCGGTGCTTACAACGTAAACAATATGGAAATTTTACAAGGTATTGCAGAAGCAGCAGAAGAAACAAGATCACCAATCATTCTTCAGGTTTCAGCAGGTGCAAGAAAATATGCAAACCAAACATACCTAATCAAATTAGTAGAAGCAGCATTGGCAACAACAACAGTGCCTATCGCTCTTCACCTTGACCACGGTGCAGATTTTGAAATTTGTAAAGCATGTATCGATGGTGGTTTCTCATCAGTTATGATTGACGGAAGCAGATTCCCATTTGATGAAAACGTAGCAGTAACTAAAAAAGTTGTTGAATACGCTCACGAAAGAGGAGTTTCAGTTGAGGCTGAACTCGGTAAATTAGCAGGTGTAGAAGACGATGTAAATGTTGATTCTAAAGACGCTAAATATACAAATGTTAAAGAAGCAGTTGAATTTGTAAAACAAACAGGTTGTG
>CAMHDG010000126.1 GCA_946183815.1 uncultured bacterium
AATTCTGAAAAAGCCTGTTCCTTTTCTTTTGACTGTTGGGATAAAATACAATTTTTCAACAAGTTTCATAACAAATTGGGTCAACTTGTTAAAGTAGGCAAAAGTTTGAGTGAGGGCAGAAAAATCTACAATTTCACCAAAACCGCCAAAATAGTCTAATACCAAATCAAGAGGCATAACATATCCGATTTCTTCTTCAACCTCTTTTGAGGTAAATCTGAACATTGAACCTTTTGATTTTAAGTAATACTGAAAGTTATTTGTCGGAGTAACAAAGAAGGATAACTTGCTGTTTTGTTCATCTCCATCGTTAATCAAAAAGAAATCAGTATTTCTTACAGGAGGGTTAGGGCTTAAAAATATTCCCTCAAATTCATCTTCTATCAGTTGATAGATTAAACTTAATGTATATCTGAAATCTTTGTTTTTAAAGTTATTAGGATTTTCGCTTAAATTAAAAAATAACTCATCTACATTGTTTTTTTTGAACGATAAATCAATGTCTAATTCTTTTGTTTCACTAACCAAAATATCTCCCCCAACAATGTGTATATTTTAGCAAAAAGATAACAAATTTTCAAGTTTACTTTTTCTCTGCTCTGTCACGGGAATTGATATTTTCCTCAAATTGTCTAAAGGTGTCAGTTCCTACAAGTTGTTCAAGTTGAGAGCGTTTTTCAATAAACCTGTTTTTTGCTTTTCTTTGCAAATCCACTGCTTCTCTATAATATGCATCAGTGATTATAATAACTTCTTTTTTATTGTTTTGAATTCCGTTAAACCCGTAATATCTTGTTTTTGCAATTTCGGAGCGCATATTATAGACTTCTCTTGCGGTCATATAGTCGTAATATTGTTCAACTACTTTTTGCTGTAAGTCATCAATTTTATGTACAAGTATAATCATATCGGCATCACCGACTTTTGTGTATTTGTAATTAAGTGCTTTTGTGTCTTGAGATAGTATGCCCAGAGTGTTTCCTCCAATAAGTGATGTTGCGTACAAAAGTGGATTCCCGCTTCCTGCTCCGATTAGGGTTGACATATTTGCGATGGTTGATAAAACTTTCTTTACGGTTGTGTGGCTTGGTTTATCAGCATCAGGATTTGAGAGTTTGTAGAGTGCGAATTTTATTGTGTCGCTTTTTGTTGCTGCGCCTTGCCATAATAGTGATACGTCTGCAAGTATCTCATCATAATCTATTTGAAGATTTTGTGAGATTTCTTTTGAGATTCTTTTTATACTTAAATCAGCATAAGTAAGATTTGCATCTTCTATACTGTTTTCGGTGTGAAGAGCCTTCGTATCTATAATATCAGGGTTAACATCCATTTTGTTTTCAACCTCGTCAGTTGTGCCGAGTCTGTAGGCAGGGTCTTTTACTGTCGTCAGTTGTTCATACGTAAGAGCAAAAGACGGCATTGAGAAGATTAGGGATATTAGAATTGCTGATATTAGTTTCTTCATTTTAGTTTATCCTTATTAAACAGAGCCGATTCAAAATCGTATCTGTAAAGCGTAAGTTTATCAACCGCCGATTTGCCTGCGAGTCTTTGTAGTACTGCGTGGTATTTTTTTGCGTTTTGAACCTCCTCAAACTCCTGAACTATCATATTGTCATACAGTGATGACGATATTGTTAAATCGAGTACATCACCGCTCTTTTGGGCTTTATCGTAATTCTTTGCATAAAGTAAAATTCTCTCTCTTGTTTCTTTAATCATAATAAGAGAGTTTTTGTAGTTGTAGTAGGTTGATATGATAGTGTCCTGTAAATCTTCAATCAGTCCTGCAAGTTCTATAAGTTCAGTATCAGTCAGCGGTACTTCTTTTGGTACATTTTTTCTGTTAAGTAACGATTGGGCTAATCTTCCTGCGGAATAAGATGCGGTTTGAATACCATAGTTGCCACCAACAAGGCTCGGAACGAGAGATGCTCCGGATATAATTGCAGACAATGTTTTAGCCATAAGCGAGGAGTGTATTCTCCTTTGGCTTTCCGGGGTTGCAAGTTTTTTTAGAGCAAACTCTATAACCTTGTTGTTTTCTATTGTACCTTTCCATAGAAGTTCAATATCAGCAAGATCTTTTTCTTTTTGGAGTTTTATTAACTCGTCCATCATCTGTTTATCGTTTATTAGAAGCGAGCCTGATATATTTTTCTTTTGGGGGGTGGTCTTATATTTTTCCTTTTCTACTCCGTTTAAAACGACCTCTTGAGATTTTTTAGGCATATTAACAGTGTTTGCAAAGGTTATTTCGTTTACCCCCAAACTAAAACTTACCCCAAAAATTATTGCGATAGCCCCTAATCTTTTCATAATAAATTTATACCACATATAAAAATATTAATCCAATGGTCTATAAATATCGACCATTTGTATGTTATTTCATTCTGCTCTGGCATGTAAAATAGAATTGGTGGAGAGAGATATGGAAAACAATAAAATGAGTTATGTTTCTGCAGTAACTCACGAGTCGAAAATAGATAATATAGTAAAAATGTCAAAAGAGGACTTTCTTAAATATGCGTCAAAAGCGGATAATTTAAGAAAAGCAGGTCAGTACAAAGAGTCTGTTGCCTGCTATTTGCAGTCAATAATGTTAGAGCGTAATAATTATCGTTCTTACCTTGGGTTAGGTCAGTCTTATAAATATTTGAATGACTACGATAAGGCGATAAAAACATTAGAAAAATCTGCGCAGATAAACCCAACCGATTATAAAGTTTTCTATGAAATGGGTATATGTTATCTGTTAAAGGCGATGCCCGAAGAGGCAATAAAATGTTTTCAAAAGTCAGTTATGCTTGACAGAAGTCAACTTGATGTTCAATTACAGTTAGCCTTGGCACACGAACTTGTTGATGAAAAAGATATGGCAATGCTTATATATAATAAGTTAATTGAAGAGCATCCCGAATATTTAAAGGCATCAAGCCATAAGGCTGCTTTGTTAATTTGTGATGGCAAATATTTAGAGGCAAGTAAAATCTTTTTTGATATTTTGAAACGTAATCCTGATTTTCACAGAGCATATTTTGGGCTTGCGGTTTGTTTTGATAATTTGAAAAAAGTTTCCGAGGCAAGAAGATTTTATTCAAAATTCCTTAAAATTAAGCCTCACTCGTCGCATGCAGATTATGTAAAAGAAAGATTAAACGCATTAAAGCCGACAAGTTCTGCAAGACCCGAATATTTATCCCTCGTTTAAATCGTTGTTCGTGAGAGTGGCATGCGGGTGCGCTTTAATATATTCCTGTGTTAAGTGTTGAGATGATATGTGGGTGTAAATTTGTGTGTTTGATATGCTTGCGTGACCCAGCAACTCTTGTACTACACGTAAATCTGCCCCGTTTTCAATCATTTTTGTTGCGAAACTATGTCTGAATACGTGAGGAGTAACGTGTTTTGGTAGTTGAATTTTATCAACAATGTCATTTATTGCGTTTCTTATGCTTTTATTTTGGAGTCTAAACCCTGTCTTGTTGATAAAGACCGGCGATTTTTCCGTTAACGGTGTCGGGTTGTCTTTTGCAATAAGCGGTCTTGCAACATCAATATATTGTTTTAAATATTTTTTTGCCCTCTCTGATACAAGAACAATCCTTTCTTTTGCACCTTTCCCAAATACTGTAATTTCATTTTCATCAAGATTAAGGTTTTCAAAATCAAGTCCGCTTAATTCTGATACACGCATCCCTGTTGCCCAAAGCAGTTCAAGTATTGCTTTATTCCTCATCCCTGCAGGAGTGTTTATGTTCACGTTATCAAGCAGGGTTGACATCTCGTTATCCGTCAAAAATTTTGGCAGGGTTTTTGGTTTTTTTGGTGCGGTCAGATTTTCCGCAGGGTTTGATGAAAGATATTGGGTTTTATGCAGATATTTAAAGAATGTTCTTAGGGCTGCTATCTTTCTTGCAACGGTCGTTTTTTTATAATTGAATTTTTGGATAAAGTGCAGATATTCTCTCAACTTATTAAAATTAACCTTGTCAGGTGACAGATAATTACACCAGATAAAAAAACTCAATACATCTGACTTGTAGGCTCTTACGGTGTAGTTTGAAAAGTTCTTTTCCACACTTAAATAAGCGATAAAACTTTTAAGGTATCCATCAAAAGTAGTATTTGTTCCCATAAGAATCATTATCCATGTTGTATTTTCTTACTTACTATTATACAATAAATATATAGTATGCTATCTGGTAGTAATAGAGGTATATATTTTATGAACAAGAAGATGATAGTAGGAGCGCTGATTCCCGTATTGTTGATGGGAAATACATTTGCCTATTCAGCAACAATAGATTTAGATAAGAATATTGCACAAATAAACAGTTCTATTGAAAAAGCAAATTACAGAGGGGCTGATGATGTTGTGTATAAGACATTACAGCAGTATAAGGATAATAGAGAAGTACAGGCTCTTGCGGCTGTTTCTTGGGCTTTACAGGGCAAGTTAGAACTTGCACAAGACCAGATTGATAAGTTAAAAGACATTATCCCTAAAAACTCTAATCTGCACTTTGCGCAAGGTGTGGTGTTCTACAAAAGAATTACATCTTCTAATATGGCATTCAGAACAAAAACCGAGTCATTGTTTGATATAGCAGAAAGAGAATTTAGATATGCTATCCAACTTGATTCAAATAATTACAAAGCATACAACGCATTAGGCGTGGTTGAATTAAAGAAAGGTAATGTTGAAGAAGCAAGAAAAAATATCGAAAAAGCACTTGAACTTTGTCCTAACTACGCTATTGCAGTTGATAATTTGGGAACAGTTTGTTTAGCGGAAGAAGATGTTTCAAAAGCAGAACATTACTTTAAAAAGGCAATAGAGATTAACCCTAACTCGTCGTCAGCATATTACCACTTGGCACAATTAGAGTGTGAAAGGGGTAATTATTCAAAATGTTTGACGTACCTCGATAAATGTCTTGCGTGGAAAGGATATTCCAGTTACGCATATAATTTAAGAGGTGATGCATTCAGACTGCAAGGCAACGAGGCTGCCGCTATTGCTGCTTACAAAAAAGCGATTGAAATTACTCCTGAAAATTTAGCACCTTATGCTAATCTTGCGGCTATTTATGAGGGCAGAAAAGATTTTGAATTAGCGCTGGATGCTTATAAAACAATTTTATCTATTAATCCAAATTCGGAACAAACATTGTTGAAACTTGCTGATATGTACCTTGAAACAGGTAAATATGATGATGCAATAGCACTTTATTATAAGTTGAACAATAATTTGAGAACAGAAGGTATCAAAGGGTTAGCGTCTGCTTATTACGGAATGGCTATGGATTCAGCAAATAAGGCTAATTTCTCTTCTGATACAAAGTTATTAGAGGCTTATAACTATTTGGAAAAAGCAATACAAATGAACCCTGGTGATTTAGAATTGTATCTTGCAAAAG
>CAMHDG010000127.1 GCA_946183815.1 uncultured bacterium
TATTTCAGGGGCGAATTATATGGCACAAATTATTCGATTGATGTGACAGGCGAAAATAAAAATGATCATAGTCTTGAAAATATGAAATCACTATCAACCCGTCAGAAAGCGAATCCGAGTTATAAAAGTAAGTCACCCTCACAAAAAGGTTGTGTTGGCTCATATTCTGTCAGTGGTTATACCAGAGCAGACGGCACAGAAGTTAAGGGCTATACAAGAACTTGTGGAGCAAAACATGCAGGCATGAGTCAAGAAGAACGACTTGCAGGACAGACAAAATATAAGGGGAAAAAGTTTCAGGATATTCCTCAAAACGAACTTGAAGAAGCAATATCGTTCTTTTTATAAATAGTTATGTTATAACTAAATAACAATGCGGTAATCAACGATTACCGCATTGTATACTTTATTTATGCAAGGTGATATTCAGCATGACAGAGTAATATTCCTTTCTATTTACCCCCCTTTTAAACGCTTAAAACCTCTTTTTCAGACTCTAACAAATCCATGAGTTTTGATAAATGGTTCATAAGTTTTTTGAATTGAGGAATAGTCAAACTTTGAGCACCATCAGACCATGCTTTGTCAGGGTTATTATGAACCTCCATCATAATACCGTCAGCACCTGCAACTATTGCTGCTTTTGACATAGGCTCAATCAAATATCTTCTTCCTGTTGCATGACTTGGGTCAACAATTATAGGCAAGTGTGAATATTTCTTTATTACACCCACTGCCGCAAGGTCAAGAACATTTCTTGTATAACCTGAATCAAACCCCTTTATACCACGTTCACACAATATTACATTAGGGTTTCCGTTATACATAATATGCTCTGCTGCAAGTAAAAATTCTTTTATCCCTGCGGCAGGTCCTCTTTTTAAGATAACAGGTTTATTTGTTTTACCAATAGCCTTTAACATTTTAAAGTTCTGCATATTCCTTGCACCAACCTGAATTATATCGGCATAATCGCAAACCAGTGGTAAATCTAATGTATCCATAACCTCTGTAACAACTAAAAGTCCTGTTTTTTCCCTTGCCTGAGCAAGATATTTTAAACCTTTTTCTTCTAAACCCTGAAAATCATAAGGTGACGTTCTCGGCTTAAAAGCCCCGCCACGCAAAAATTGTGCGCCCATTTCTTTAGCCGCTTGGGCAACCTCTAAAAGACCTTCAATATTTTCTTCTACACTACAAGGTCCTGCTATAACAACAGGTCTGTTATTTCCGCCTATCTTTACGCCGTTTGAAAATTCTATAATTGTATCTTCTTTTTGAGATTCTCTGCTTGCAAGTTTAAAGGGTTCTTGAATAGATTTTATTTCTCTAACGCCATCAAATGACATAAGAGAATGTGGCTGAACAAGTCGTTTGTCACCTATTGCAGCAATAACTGTTAATACTTCACCATAGTTAATATTGATTTTAAAATCAAGGGATTCCAAATGTTCAACAACTTTGTCAATCTGTTCTTTGGTTGCCCCAGGCTCCATAATAATAATCATTTTTGTTTCTCCTATTCTTTCCCTTTATTTCTCGTTACTGATACAGGCAGATATTGCATCAATAATTCTTTTAACTTTTACTATTTGTATATTTTCAAATTTTTCATCAACGGAATTATTTGCAGGGATAATAATTTTTTTAAACCCTAATTTTTCAACCTCTTTAATCCGTTTTTCAATATTATTAACGGCTCTGATTTCGCCTGAAAGCCCGATTTCGCCAACTATTGCGGTATGCGTATCTATCATAACATCTCTTGCACAGGTTGCAACTGCAAGCGCAATACCTAAATCTGCCGCAGGCTCTTGAATATCAATCCCGCCTATGACGTTTACATAAACATCTTGTTTAGACAAATTCAAGCCAACTCTTTTTTCAAGTACAGCAAGAATTTGAAGCACTCTGCTAAAATCAACCCCATTTGTAACTCTGCGTGGACTTGGATAAGGTGTTGCTCCGACCAGTGCCTGAATTTCCACAAGCATTGGTCTTGTACCCTCGTTAGTAACAATAATTACACTACCTGTCGATTGAGATTGATTATATTCTTTTAAACATATTTCTGACGGGTTAATAATCTCTTCTAACCCATTTGCTCCCATTTCAAAAATTCCGACTTCAGAGGTATTTCCGAACCTGTTTTTGACCGCACGAAGCGTTCTGTAAGATTTGTATTTATCGCCTTCAAATTGGATAACCGTATCCACCATATGTTCTAACACTTTTGGACCTGCAATATTACCCTCTTTAGTAACGTGACCGATTACTATCATCGTGATATTTTCACTTTTTGCTATATGCATCAGTTCATTACAACATTCTCTAATCTGGGAAACGCTCCCTGCCGAACTTTGAATATTATCAGAATAAATCGCCTGAATACTATCTACAATAACTATATCAGGTTTTTGTTCGAGAATATGTTTTTTTATCAGTTCAAAATTAGTTTGGGGGTAAATGTATAAATTATCTGTGTTTACTTTTAACCTGTCAGAGCGAAGTTTAACCTGACTTGCAGACTCTTCTGCAGAAATATACAAAATCTTTTTGTCTGATTTAGAGAGTTCACCCCCTGTTTGCAAAAGCAGAGTAGATTTACCAATTCCAGGGTCACCTGCAAGCAGAACTAATGAACCCTGAACAAGTCCGCCACCTAACACTCTGTCAAACTCTGATATATTTGTTGAAACTCGAATTTCCTCGCCTATCTGAACATCTTTAATTAACATAGGGGGAGGAGTATTATCAAGGGGCAAATTATTAGATACTCTTGTATCTTTAACGGTTGTTTCCTCAACAAAAGAATCCCAACTGTTACATTCAGGACATTTCCCCATATAACGAGCCGTTTCATACCCACATTGCTGACATACAAATTTTGTTCTAACTTTCGCCATACGTATATCTTACTACAAATTTAACAAGAATAACAAATTACCCGCAACAAAAAACGGACTCAAAAGAGTCCGTTTTCAACTTATTTATATTTACCCCTATTTGATATTTGAATAAGTCCAAGCATCAAATGTAGGTGTTTCAGAAATATTCATTTCTTTCTTTGATTCGCCTGTTGTTGCATCATCGTGAGCAATAGGTTTGTATAATCTGTTATAGTATTCTACAACCATTCTGTCAGAGTTGAAATAAGCATCAGCAGTTCTGATAGCCTGACGCATCATTCTTGCCCATTCAGTCTTATTGTTGTAATAAGTAGGGATTGCTCTGTTTTCGATGATATCCATGATACATTCATGGTCTTTCCAGTGTCTTTCTTCCCAAGGCATTTCATCATCAAGTCCATCGTATTCAACAGTATAACCATTGATACCGTCAAAAGTACCTTCCACAGTCCAACCGTCAAAGATTGATAAGTGAAGAGCACCGTTTGCGTTAGCAGACATGCCTGATGTACCTGATGCCTCGAATGGTCTTAATGGTGTATTCAACCAAATATCTGAACCCTTCTTAAGCATTGCAGATAATTGTAATTCATAACCAGGAAGAACAACAACATTCTTTAATGAGTGAGATTTGTTCAATAACTTGTTGAACATTTCTTTACCCATAACATCATCCGGATGGAATTTACCTGCGAAGATGATTTGTAATTTATCTTCATTAAGTAATTTTTCAATTCTTTCTTTATCCATAAGAATTAACCAAGCACGTTTATAATCAGCAAATCTTCTTGCCCAAGTGATAGTTAAAACGTCAGGGTTAAATCTTTTACCTGCTACGTTAGCGATATATTTGAATAATTCTTCTTTCATTTCACGTTTAGTAGCGAGTAATTTTTCAGCAGAATCGTCACCGGTAATTCTCTTATCTTGCCAGTAGTGGAGGTTAACAGCGTTGGTGATTGCTCTTATTGGGCATCTTCCGTCAACCCATTCCCACATCTTGTTAGCAACAAGACCGTGTAATTGAGATACTGCGTTAGCAATTCTTGACATTCTCAAAGCAGCAACAGTAAGTGAGAAGTTTTCGCCACCAAGTTCGATTGCTTTTTCTCTTGAACAACCTGAGAAGAAACCACCTTGTAATAATGTATCAACCCAGTGTACTTCGTTACCTGCAGCAACAGGAGTGTGAGTTGTGAATACAGTTCTCTTCTTAACTTCTGCTAAGTCACCGTTGTATTGTCTTAACAATTCAAACGCTGCAGGAAGAGCGTGACCTTCGTTCATGTGAACAACCTCAAAGTTGTAGCCAACTTTTTGAAGAACTCTTATACCTGCAATACCTAAAATTGTTTCTTGAGCAATTCTGATTCTTTCGTCACCATCATAAAGTCTGTGAGAAATTCTCTTAGCCCATTCACTGTTGCCTTCAATATCTGTTGTTAACAAATAGACAGGGCAAGCACCGAACAATTCAGGTTCTACCTTGTATGCTTTAACTTTAACTTTTTCACCGAAAGTTTCTACCTCAACAGTTACATCAATATCTGTCAAGAAATCATAATACTTTCTGATATATGCAACCTCAACGTTGCCTGAATGATCAATACGTTGATCATAATAACCGTATGACCATAACATTGTAACACCTACCATAGGCATTTGAAGATAACCTGCAGATAACATGTGTGAACCTGCCAAGAAACCCAAACCACCTGAATATGTGTTTAGTGATTGATCTAATGCAATTTCCATTGAAAAATATGCTACATTTGGTAATGACATAATTTTATCCTTTTCCTATACTAATAATACTTTTGAACTATTTGAAATTAAATAGCATAATTATATTTATACCAACAACATACCATGATTTCAAGGAATTTTTACATTTTTTTATTCTTAAATAATTAAAAACAGGGGTATTAAGGATATAAACCGTATTTCCGAATAGTAAATTTTTATTAAGAAACTAATTCTAAAGTATTAATTTTAAAGTGTTAGTTTTTGTTTGTAGGATATGTTTAATATTTTAATATCCGTTTTTAAACTTATCGGTAAAATTTGAAATAAAAAAACCTCTCAATTGAGAGGTTTTTTATTATTTATCTTCTTCTGCTTCGAGTCTTTTTTCGACCTCGTCAAGTTCATCCTCTTCATCTTCTTCGTTCTTCTTGATTTCCTCGACAACCATTTTAGCCATTTCAACTGCGATAGCGTGTCTTGTATCTTCCGGACAGTTTTGAAGCATGCTTATTGCAGTTCTTACAGTTTCGTCAAGGTCATACCAACGATTTCTTTTTTGTGTCGCCAAATCAACCTCTGTTGCATTGATTATGTCTGACACCTCTTCATATTATGAACCTTGGGGCTATACGCCGCTGGAGGCCGTGGCCTTCAAGGTGCCTTGCATCACTACCGACCTGGCAGGCTTCGGTCTGTGGGCGCTCAATGAAAACGAACAACGCAACAGTATCGTTGACGG
>CAMHDG010000128.1 GCA_946183815.1 uncultured bacterium
TTCACTATTCACTATTCACTAAAGGGCAACTTCGTTGCCCGCTAAACAATAATTTCCCATTTTATTAAGTTTTGTAACACCAATAAAATAAAAAAGTCAATTTCTATTTAGATAAAAACTTTATATAAATGTAAGCGGGATTTAAGGGGATAAATAGTCTTGAAAAATTCTCTTACAACGGGAAAAAAGTTAAGTTGAGATGTTCTTGATATTCATAAAAAAATCAAAAGACAGGTGTTGCCAGCACCTGTCTTTTAAGTTTATGTTCTTTGATATTATTACATAACAACTGATGGTTGAGAATTTCCATTCTTATCATCATCTTTGTCTTTATCCTTGTCCGTACCGTTAGGATTTTTAGAGCCTTCTGGAGCAAGTTTATCGGCTGCCTCCTGACCTTTTTCACGGTCTTCACCAGCCTTTTCATCTGATTCATCATAATTTTCACCAGTTGATTCAATATATTGCTGTTGCTGACCAATCATAGTATTCAAATCATTTACATGATTAGACATTTCACCACCTGCAGCACCACATTCAAATTCATTTGTAGTTTTATCTCTCATTGAATTTGTTGCAACCCCAAGTAGTGATGCGGATACTAAAAGCATTGCACAGGCAATAAGTGCCGGAGGGATTTCCCAAAAAGTTTTAAATGATGATGCTGCTTTTGCCGCATCAAGACCGCAAATTATAGTTGCAACCCCTAATAATGTTGAAACAATTGCGCCACCAACACCAAGCCCCGTACCAACTTTTAAGAAATCTGATACAGTAGTACCACCATCGGCAACACCTAAGGCTTCACCATTTGCTTCTTGATAACCTTCTAGTTTTTCTTTTGTTTCGTCAAGCCCCTCTTGATCTTCAGCAAAATCTTCTTCGTTTATCTTTTTCATTTGATTTTTAATTCCTGAAGCACCCGCTGCATCACCAGCTGCCTCACAATCAGCCAGTTGTTGTTTTAAATCTGCCAACTGTGCCGCCTTTTCGTTCATACCATTAGTCATTTCATCATTTTGTTCTTGATACAATTCCATATCTTCATTCATCATATCCATTGTATCTTCCATTGCAGCGGCATGAGCATCTATGATTTCATTAGTTCCATCTGCGTTATCTCTTGCTGTTGTTCGATCTTTATAAGCATTATCATATTGATTGACACAAACTAAAGATAATGCACTCAAAACAGCCATTCCAATTGCACCAGCCATTGCCCCGATAACATTTGTATAAATTGGCATTTTTAATAACGCTACGGCACCTGCTGCACAAGCAACCGCACCGCCACCAGTAGCGATTGCATTACCTGTTTGACCACCATGTGAATCTGCCTTTTCTGCATCTTCTATCGAATCACGACCATTCTTTTTAGAATTATCTATATTCCCGTAATCTATTTCATCTTTTTCCTCTGGTGTAACATAACGATCAATCAAATGTTTCTGCGCAACATCCAAATTATCATACGTTTCTTTATCACCATAAATCTGTGCTGCATTTGATTGTGTTATTTGACCATATCCAGGTACAGGACTTACGCCCATAAATACTCCTTTATCTAATCTTACTTTTTATGCATGGTTACACCATACTTTGCATGGATAACGACACATTTCACAAAATCTTTAGTTTCTATCAAAGTAAATTTACATTTATTTACAATTAGTCAGTTAAATTTTAAGTATTCGAACTACCTGACGAACTACCTGACGAACTACCGTTACCATTTCCACCATTATTAGAGCCACTATTCCCTCCATTTACAGATACGAAAGGATTTCCTCCAGCATTACTTGTTCCATTTGGATTTTTTGAACCTCCCGGTGCTAAATCATCTGCAGCCTTTTGACCTTCTTCTCTATCTTCTTGTGCTGCTTCATCAGATTCATCAAAATTAACACCGGTTTCTTCAATATAACTTTCTTGTTGCCCCTTCATGTCATCTAATTGTGCGATGTGTTCATCCATTTCACCGCCAGCAGAACCACACTCAAATTCCTTAACAGTTTTTGAACCCATTGTAGCAGCACCTGCTGTTAATAATGGTACAGAAATCATAAATAATATATTGGCAGCAATAGCAACAGGTTTTTCCCAAGGCAATATACCAGACAATAATGCCGTACCACCATTAATCGCTGCAATAGTTGCCGTTACACCTAATATCAATGTATTTAATGCACCCATTACACCTAAGGCAGTACCCTCACCCAAGAAACCTGAAACTGTTTTTGCGCCATCACTGACACCTGTTGCTTCTGCATTGGCTTCACGATACCCCTCAAGATTTTCTCGTGTTTCATCCAATGCTTCCTGATCTTCACCAAAATCATCTGTTTTTTCCATTTGCATTAATCGCTCACGGATAGTTTTCGCACCATTTTTATCACCCGCATCTTCACAATCCGCTAACTGTTGCATCAAATCCGCAGTTTGTGCTGCTTTTTCATTCATTCCATCTGTCAATAAGTCATTCATTTCCTGATAAATATCCATGTCCTCATTCATCAGATCCATCGTATCTTCCATAGCAGATGTATTTGCATCTATTAAACCATTAGTACCTTCTGCGTTATCTTTCGCTTTAACCCTATCATCATAGCCACTATCAAATGCTTTTGCAGACACCAAAGCAGCAGCACCTGCTGCTGCAGAAATAGCACCACCGGCAAGTGCTGTCCAACAAATAGTGGACATAGCCGTTGTAGATTCAACTGCTTTTTCAAGCATAGGTGCAAATATTAAAAATCCTGCTGCTGCTACACCGGAACCTGCCGTTGTTGCAGTAACATTACCAGCCTGCCCGCCATGTGATTCTGCAGCATCTGCATCCTCTATTTGATTCCAGCCATCTTTATGCGCATTATCAATATTTGCCCCAGTTTCATAATCAATCTCATCTTTTTGCTCTTGTGGAACATACCGATCGATTAAATGCTTCTGTGCAGGTTCTAATTTTTCGTATGTCTCTTTGTCCTGATAGATTTCTGCTGCATTTTGCTGCGTAATCAAACCATATCCAGGAACAGGACTTACACCCATGTTGACTCCTTATTCCATTTTTACAACATACCAAGGTACGACAACATTATATTGCATTCATGAATACGGTTTTACCCTGAAAAACTTTAGGATAAACGCAATAATCGTTACATATATTTACACCCCCCCCCAAAAAAAATAAGAGGAATTTTGACAATTCCTCCTATGATAAAATTATAATACCATTCTCTTTTCTTAATCTTAATCTAAATCTAAATCATATTTCAACATTGAAACAGTATCCACGCCTGTTTTTTCTTTTATTTTTTCTGCACCTTTTAATGGGGTGAGTTCTATAATAAACGCTGCCGCTTCAACTTTTCCGCCTGCTTTTTTTATCAAATTACAAGCAGCAGCCGCTGTTCCGCCTGTCGCCAGCAAATCATCAATCACAACAACATTTGAACCTTCCTCAATAGCATCAGCATGTATATGTATCGTGTCCGTTCCATACTCTAACTCATAACTCTCACTTATCGTATCCGCAGGCAATTTGTTTGGCTTTCTCATCATTACAAAACCCGCACCTAATCTCAAAGCAAGAGGTGCTCCAAAAATAAAACCTCTCGATTCTATCCCTGCTACATAATCAATCTTCTTATCCTTAAACTGCTCATATAAAAAATCTATCATTGCTTCAAACGCTTTTATATCTTTTACCCCTGTTGTTATATCCAAAAATTGTATTCCTTTCTTTGGAAAATCAGGCACTATTCTTATCGTTTTCTTTACATCTTCTATTAACATTTCGACTCCTTTTACTATTCAATTTTAATAATATTCTGAAACAAGTTCTGTATAACAAGGTCTTATTATAATAATTTACCCCTATTTACCCCTATTTACCCCTATTTAACACTGCTTAATTCCATATTTTCTTCTTCTTCCACAATTAAACCATGGGTTGTCTTACCCCAATTCATATCTTTTGGTCTGAACAATATTTTTGCGAAAATATACAATTCCATCGGAAACCATATAATCAACATATATATAGCGGTGTAACTTGCCTCTTTTAAGGCTTCCCACCTTTTCATATTACCATAATGTCTTAAACTGTATCTTATGGCAATGAAAAAACCAAAAGCCACTGCAAAAGATATAATCACAGACGACATCAACTCATTCTGAAAAACAATCCCCGATTTATGAGTTATCAACTTGAACCCTCTTATCAACAACTCGAACAAAAACCACAATGGCATTATAAACTCTGTTATATATATAACCATATCTGTTTTCGCACGCAAAGACATTTTTTTAGAAAATATCGCCTCAAAGAAATATTCTAAATATCTTCGAATAGTACCCTCAAGCCATCTTCTTCTTTGTCGGAACAAAGGAACAGGATACTTAACCCCTTCCTCATACACAATAGCGTCTAAACAGTAACGAACGTCCCAACCCTTCATGTGCAACCTTGTTGACATATCTAAATCATCAGTAATAGTATAATTATTCCAACCGCCAATATCATCAAGAGCAGTTCTCTTTATCAACTCACCGTTACCACGTAACTCAACTGCCCCCTTTATTGCATCTCTACCTACCTGCATATAAGCATCAAGCGTATATTCGTTATTCTGACATTTTGTTAAAATATTTGTTTCTGCCCCCCTTATAACTTTTCTTGCCTGAACAGCACCAACATCTTCAGGCTGAAGATTAGGAACAAGTTTGTTTAAAAAATCAGGCTCAACTGTTGCATCAGCATCAAAAACCAGAATTGCCTCACCTTTTGCTAATGGCAATGCATCATTAAGCACCGCTGATTTCCCGGGGAAAGCACCTTCCTCTCTGTGCAAATATTTTACATCGTCATATTTTTCACAAATTGATTTTATTACATCTAACGTATTATCCGTACTTCTGTCATCAATCAATATTATTTCAAAATTAGGATAATCTATCGCTCTTATATTATTAACCGTATATTCTATAACAGATGCCTCATTATGAGCAGGTATCATTATTGATATAAAAGGTTTAAAACTCTCATCTATCTCTTTAGGATTTTTCTTTAACTTACGCTTATTATGCCAGAGAGCAAGAGAAGTATATGCCCCGTACATAGCCATTAAGCATAATAAAATTACCAAACCCCAAATTGTGTTTACATGGTACTGAAAAACATACAAAAATGTCCACAGTGCCAATAGAATAATAAATAAAAGTATTCTCTCTCTCATAAATTCCCCAATTCCTAGTTAATCATACCAAAAACACCCAACGATTAAAAGTGTTTTTGTGGGATGTTTACATAAATTATTGTTTAGAAGCGAACGTAGTGAGCCGATATTTACAAAAGTGATTAAGTGACTAGGTGACTGAGT
>CAMHDG010000129.1 GCA_946183815.1 uncultured bacterium
GAGAGGGGCTTTTAACGATTTATATATTTACCCCCGCTAAACAATAATTTACCTATGAAACCCTTTGGTTTCTGAAACAAATCTGCCAATAGATTTTATTTTGGCTTCAATACAATTTCTGCATTTGCCTGAATGTTCGTTTAGACAGATTTTGTTAGGATAAATTTCATATTTTTTTTTGTGTTCGGTATCTAAAATATTAGGCATAACTACATTTGCTCCGCTATTAAGAGCAATTATCCTGCCCATAGGGTTAATCGTTTCCATAGCAGTTGTTGCGGGAATATTTATGTCAGGCAAAAGCAGTCTGACTGTTGCCATAACTTTTAGTGCCATGTCAAAGTTTTTAGGGTTAAGTTCTGATTTTAAAGGGGTGTCAGGATGAGGGATAAAAGGTCCTATTCCTATCATGTCTGCATCAAGTTCTTTAAAAAATAAAATATCGTCTGCTAATGATTCTATCGTTTGGTTAGGGAGTCCGACAAGACAGCCCGAACCTACCTCATAACCCAGTGATTTTATATTATATAAACATTGTTTTCTATTTTTTAAACTCATATTAGGGTGCATTTGTTTATAGAGTTCCTCATCAGTTGTTTCAATTCTGATAAGGTATCTGTCCGCACCTGCGTCTTTGTAAGCCTTGTATTCGTCATAAATTTTTTCGCCTATGCTCAAGGTTAGAGCCACATCAAGTTTTTTTATACCTTTGATTATGTCACACATTTTATCAACATCGTAGTAGTTATCTTCACCTGATTGAAGAACAATAGTTTTGTAACCCAGTTCAGCCCCTTGTTTTGCGTAGTTTATGATTTCGTCAGGTTCAAGCCTGTATCTTTCCACTTTGGTGTTAGGTGAACGTAAACCACAGTATTTGCAGGCAGATTTACAAATATTTGAAAACTCTATCAGTCCTCTTAAATGTACTCCGTCACCGACATTTTCTTTTCTTATTTTGTTAGCAAGTTTATATAATTCTTTCCCGTCAGAGTTTAGCAGGGTTAAAATCTCTTCTTTTGAAAGATTATGTTCTTTGTAGGCTTTTTCAAGGATATTATTCAAAGATGTCAACTTTATTCCTACCTCTTTCTTTCGCTCTAACAAGAGCAGTGCCAAGCCCCTCTAAAAGTTGTTCAGGTTGTTCAAATTTTGAGTAATTAGCGGTTAGACCAACGCTGACTGTGATATGAGTTTTGGTGTCGCCTTTTACAAATTCATATTTTGAGATTTCTGCCCTTAAACGCTCAATAGGAATAAGTGCTTTTGTTATTGGTGTGAACGGAAGCATTACAATAAATTCTTCACTGCCATAGCGGTAAAGCGGGTCAGTGCGTCTGAAAACACGTTTTAAAAGTGCCGCTAATTCTGATACGACAAAATCACCAAATTCTCTGCCGTATTGTTCATTTATTTTTGATAAGTAATCAATATCCATCATTGCAAGCGTAAAGTTGAAGATATAACGTCTTGCCTTTGCAAACTCAAATTCAAAAGCGTTGTCAAAGGCTTGTCTGGTATATAGTTTTGTCATTGGGTCATATAAAGCACGCCTTTCCTGTTCATTGAACATGTATTTTAGTTTAAAGATAAGTTCAAGTTCAATTACTATAACTTTGAGAAAAGCAACTTGTTCAGGAGAAAGTTCTGTTAAAGATGCAAAGAAAATACCACCTGTAAAGTTTTCGGCATATTTGAACGGCTCTATAAATACTGTTCTAAAGTCGTCAAAACTTACGTCTGATTTTTCTGTAATATCACCGTTTATGAGGTTACATTGAATTTCATTAATTCGTTTAAATTTTTCCATTTGGTCAAAAAATTTGTCACGAATGTCATCAGTCATAGGAATATCCATATTTTTGTTAGGATAAGACAGATTGAGGACATTCTTTGCCATCTCATCAGAATCGTTGAAGAATAGCCCGCAAACATCATACGGAACATATTTGCTTATAATATCAAATATATTAGCGGTAAGATTGTCTTCAAATTTGATTGAGTCTATAAGTTTTCTAAAATCTTCCTCAAGCGTAGAATTGATAAATAAATCTTTTAATTCTTTGGTTAAAATTTTTTCAGTCATAATTACCCAACTTTCAAATATACCATTACAAGACTATTGTATCAGAATTTTTAAACAATAGAATAGTCGAATTATATGAAATTATGAGAATAGGGGGAATATATAGCCCCTCGCTTGTTGGGAGTGGTTGGGTAGCGGGTAAACAATAATTGGGAAAGTAAAGTTATTTTTGGTTTATTTTGCTGAACAATCTCACAGGACTTGTTTCAAAGGCTTGTATAAGGGAGAATTACAAAACCACTTGCAATATCAATATCTTTATTTTAAAATTTAAAAGTAATGCATGCGGACGTAGCTCAGTTGCCCAGCGAGGACTTGCCGAGCGGAGTCAAAAATAAGACTCTACCAACTGGGGAATCCGTTGAAAATTAAATAAAGTGCGGACGTAGCTCAGTTGGTAGAGTATCTGCCTTCCAAGCAGACTGTCGCGAGTTCGAGTCTCGTCGTCCGCTCCATTTAAAAAAGACTCCCGAAAGGGAGTTTTTTGTTTGCGGACATTCAAGACTCTTCGGTCTCGTCCCTCCATTCCAAATGATACTTAATCATTTGCAACGGAGTCCTTGCTCCATAATAAAAAGAGAGTAAAAAATGCTCTCTTTTTTGTTTGCGGACATTTGTAGTAAGACAATCAGTTTGACAGAGGTGGTTAGTTTGATAATTTTTGGCAAAGTTCACTCGTTGTAGGGCTTTTGACGGTCGGAAGTAGTTTGACTAGAATAAAGCAAACTGCACTTATTTTCACTTTATTTTCATTTTAACTGCTGACACTTTCACAGTATTTTCAATGCTTTTGGTAGTTTGCAATTTTTCGGACAGTTTGCAAATTTTGGGATTTTTGAAATTGTTTTTATTAGAAAACTATTTTATATAATCAAGGTATTTAAGAAGTTTTTTCTGTTCGAGATATTTCATGTAATCTTCCATAAACTTATAATCAGGTTCACCTTTTGAATCTACAGGAAGCATAATTTGTTGCTTTTTCATTCTTGTTTCATTAAATTTGTACCCATATCTGTATTTATCTCTTTGCTTTAATATTGAGACTTTTGCAAAAAGAAAAGCATACTTATTATCTTTTGCATTCTTAAAATGAAAACGTTTTACAGAATCTGAAAAAATACAATCATATGGATGGTAAAAACTTATTACCATACCACCATTACCATCATAATTAACTCCTAAAACATTTTTATCTAAAGATTCATTTGAATTACTTATAAAATTTGTTACACCATTATTATTATCTGCTGCACTAATAAAAGGAGTATTGCCAATTTTCATATCGGCTTTTGTTAATCTTTTTCCTGATTTTATATCGAATATATCAGCTATTGGAAAATTGTTCCAATCGACTTTTTTATCAATTCTTTTCTTTAAATTAGCAACAAGTTTTTTTGTATGTTCTTTATACTGTTCTTTGAATTTGCTTTCACGTTCTTTTATGTATTCTTCCATGAACTTGTAATCAGGTTCACCCTTTTTAACAATAGGTAATAATATTCTGCTTCTTCTTAAACGCGTTAAAGTTGCACCATTCCCTCCCCAGTTGAATTTTTGCATGAGAATTTTTATCATTGGAATCATGAATAATGCCGTATATTTGTTGATATGTGGTGACTTCAAAATTTGTATATTTTGTCCTGTATAGAACGAATGTTTTTGATAAAATACTGTTTGAGTATCAAGTCCTATCGTTATAACATTTCCACAATCAGTTTTGTATTTCGAATCCTGATTTCCTATATAAAGTTCATATCCATTATTTTTATCGGTTCTTGTTATATATGGAATGTTACCCTCAAGATTAATTAATCTGCATTTATCTATACCACTTGACGTAGAGGTTATTTTAAATAAATCGTCAAGACAAAAATCTTCCCACTCTTTTTCATTTAAGGATTCAGTCATTATTTATGCTCTCCGTCAAATAGGTAACTTCTACCTTGTGCTATCATAGAAAATTCAAAGGTTAAATAGTCAGCAATAGTTTTGTCAAAATCTTCTTCTGTCGGTATTTCGTCATTAAAATAGTAAAACGCATGTAACCATTCGTCAGTTGCTTCTACAGTAGATTTCACACAGAATTTTGTAGGAGCTTCTATGCGGTCAAACCATACGTCTAATAAATGTTGTTTCTTATCTTTTGCGTATTCTGTTTCAACTAATCCGATATGCGGAGCAACCTTGAATCCATCGTCTTTGAAATCAATAAATTTACACTCCTTATTAGCAGGGTGAGGTTTATGTGCTGTAAATATAGCAATACAAGGATTAACTCCAACGCCATAGAACGTATCACCGCTTAATGTAATAACACCTTCTAAAGTATGGTGTTTTAATATACTTTCTTTGAAATTTTGTTCGTCTTTCGTTTTACCAGTCAAAGACGACTGCGGAATAATTACTATTGCTTTACCGTCTTCTGTAAGTGAATCAAGCAAGTGTTCAACAAAACTAATCTCATATAGTGACGGATTCGCTTTTGAGCCTTGACTATAAGGTGGATTCATCATACCAACAGTTGCACCTTTTAGTTGTAATTCAGAATCTTTGCACCTCAAAAAATCTTCGTCAATAAGATTACTTTTTCCATTATAATCATATTTGAAGTAGCAATTGTAAACATATAAGGTTGAAGTTCTATACCATGAAGCTGATTTTTTCGGATATTTTCCCTTTGTGTTTCGTCTTTAGCTTTCTTCAACATATTGTGCATAGCAGCAATTAGGAAACCTGCTGTTCCGCAACAAGGGTCAAATACTATATCGTCTGGTTTAAGGTCAACCAAATCACAGAATAATTGAGTAATATGTTTTGGTGTAAGTATAATACCCAAACTTTGACCGTCACCGCCTGAATAACTCATAAATTCGCCATAGAATCTTCCTAAGTAATCTTCAGCAGTTTTAGTATATTTAATAGTCTTGTAAATATTATCATATATTTGTTCAGCATAATATTTAAGAGGTGTTTTCCCTAATGTAGGATTTACTTCATTGAGGATTCTTGTATCTTTTATTACCGCAAATTGAGTTAATAATTTGTCTTTCTTTACAGTAGGTGATACTTTTGAACGCTGTAAATTCTTATCAATAGCAGAATAAATCTTGTTTCCGTCAGTATTGACCTCATCACCATTCAGTTGTTCAAGGTTAAAAGAGCCTTTATCAATTTCTCTTAGAGCAAGTAAAATACCTGATACAACAAGCGGTTTTTGTGTATCTTGTAAATTGCCGTAATTTCTCAGGTCTTCATGCAGGTTCTTTGCAAACTTAAGAATTTCTGTAGT
>CAMHDG010000130.1 GCA_946183815.1 uncultured bacterium
TTTTGTTTCACAATATATTGTTGCTCTAATTTTATCTATATCAGGTTCTTCCTTGTATTCATCCACCTTTACGGCAACTGAATGAGGTATCTCATCAGAGGTATTAATCAAAATTTTTTCTCTTACTATTTCTTCTACTATTGAACGCATATTCTCTTCAGTAACAACATCGTCCGGATACAAAAACTCGCCCTCTGGCAGATATTCTTTTATTGCCTCAACCAACTTTGATTTATTTTTACCTGTCTTTGCAGAAATTCTGACAATCTGTGCAAAATCAGGATAAAGTTCCTTGTATGACAATATATTCTCATCAATTTTTTTAGGCGATGCTTTATCCGTTTTATTTAATACCATAACAACAGGAACAGTAACCTTTTTTAAAACATTTTCTACTATCCACTTATCCCCTTTTCCCGCAGGAGTGGATACATCAACCAAAAACAACACAACATCTGAATCAGGAACAGAAACCTTTGCCTCATCAAGCAAAAATTCACCTAATTTATTTAACGGTTTATGCATGCCGGGGGTATCAACAAAAACAATCTGAATATCATCTGTCGTGTAAATTCCCTTTATTCTTTTTCGTGTAGTTTGTGCTTTATTCGTAGCAATAACAATCTTTTGCTCTAATATTTGATTTAATAGAGTTGATTTTCCAACATTTGGACGTCCTATAATTGCTACAAATCCTGTTTTTGTCATAACCTAATTTTAATATAAAAATTTTCCATTTTCCATTTTCAAATTCCCATTAATAATAAAAATGCCGATCTATTGATACGGCACATACTCACGCTTTTTAATAGTGGAGGAGAAAATAAAGAAAAGAGATTAGATTAGTTACATATTCCATGTACCCGTATATACAAAGTATATAACAATAAAGTCAAAATTTCCGTTACAAAAGTTTAGAATTAGTGAATAGCAAATAGTGAATAGTGAATAGAAGGGGGTAAAAATATTTGCACGAATACAAGCCAAAAGTCTGTATTCATAACCATTTACAACATATTAAATATTTTTATTTTGAGAAATATTTTTAATTTCCCTATTCACTATCCACCATTCACTATTCACTCGAAATGTTAAGACATGTAACAAAGATATATAAAAAAGGGCAATTAGTATATACTCTTGCACTTTATATAAATATAGAATAGATTATGAGGATAATTATATGCCGGGAGCATACAGTACAGATTTGAATGTTAACAACAATGGAGTGACACCACAACAGCAAGTTGGGGGCAATGTACCCGCTCAAATGCATGAAAATACATCAAATATCGAATTTACCGGTAATGATGCTTATTATGCCGACTTTATGCCCGCTGATAACAGACAATATGATGACTATTCTGATTTTGAAACTCTTGGGGTTATAAAAAACTTTACTGGAACAATGACTGATCTTCAAACACCTGAAGGCCAAGAACGTTTCCAAAAGAAAATGGAATATTCCGTTCAGGCAATGATTGACAGAAAAGTTACTTCTGATACGAATTGCAATGTGAGAACTCAATTCGGTCACCTTTTCCCTGCTGAAGACGGTTGGACTTTATCAAATACACCTCAAGGCTTGTTAGCAACTAACCCGTTCGTTGAAGTCGGAAACGGCAGACGTGGCTATTCCGGATTACTCACACCTGACATGATTATGGCTCGTCAGGCTCAATATGAGCAAATGACAAGTGTTGCATAAATAAACACTAGAACTATTTATTTTATGACCTCTTTTTGATATTATTAATAAAAAAGAGGTCATTTTATGTTTTCTAAAAATAGTATCACCGTTAAGAACATCATTTTCTTAATCATGGTTATATTATTGATAAAATTTATTTCAAAAATAACACCTATTGCAATGTTATTCTTTGCAGGTTATGTTCTTGCCTGTTCATTAAACCCGCTTGTTGACAAGTTTGAAACGAAAATGTCAAGACCGCTCGCAACAAGTATTGTTTTAGGCGGAGTAACAATAATTATATTCGCAGTTCTTATTCCGCTTCTTGTAATTGCAACAAAACAAATTGAAACTTTGGTTATGTCTGCTCCGCAGCAATTTGAACTTATAAAAGCATTCATTCTAAAACAAAAAATTTTGGGACAATCAATCGTTTCAATGATTGATATACCGTCAATAATACAGCCGATGACAAATTTTACAAGACAAATTGTAGAAGAATCAATATCGCTCACACTGAATTTTGCATCAGCACTTGTATATCTTTTTGCAATGTGCGTTATAACATATTATTTTATAGTTGACAGAGATACAATAAGAAAAGGATTTATGCTCCTTTTCCCTGACCATATAAAGCAAAAAGCAGACAAGATAACAAGTACAATTTCTCAAAAAATCGGTAATTATATTATTGCTCAACTTACCGCTATAACAGGGGTTGGCATCTGTGTTATGATACCGCTTTTACTTATGGGTATTGACTGTGCCGTATTATTGGGCGTTCTGTCCGCTATACTCGATTTAATTCCTGTGGTTGGTCCAACTATTGCAGGAATAATCTGTGTATTTATGTGCTGGGGTTACGGTCCTGTTATAGTCGGGCTTGTTATTTTCTTCTTCATACTTGCCCAATGGATAGAAAACAATTTCGTAAGACCATACGTCTTTGGGAAATTCCTTGATTTACACCCGCTTATAATATTCTTTGCAATCTTTGTAACTGCAAAATTTTTAGGGGTAATCGGGGTTGTATTCGCTCCTGCACTTGCTGCGACAATAGCAGTTTTAGTCGATGAATTATACATCAAGCCTATAAATAGAAAGCCAAACTAAATGTCAGAAACTTATTTATATGAACGAAAACTTAATAAAAATGCCGACTACAATGTCTGGTTTACATTCCCTGAATGTAATTCATTTTCACTATCGTCAATAGGTTACTTATGGCTTTATAAAGAATTTGACGAATCAGAAAATATTTTTGTTGAAAGAATTTGTACTGACACAAAAACGACTCAACTTAAACCGCAAGATGTTAATGCAATAGGGTTTTCCTTTACTTTTGATATGGATTTTATAAATATTTTCAAAATACTCGAAAAATATAATATCCCTTTCAAATCAAAAGACAGAAACTCATCACATCCTATTATTTTTGCAGGTGGACCTGTCCTCACAACGAACCCTGAACCTTACAAAGATATTTTTGATTTTATTGTTGTTGGGGACGGAGAGGGTGTGAACTTAAAGTCAGTCGAACTATGCAGACAATACAGGAAGAAATCTAAAAAAGACTTGCTTAAAGCCTTATCAGAAATAGAAGGAATCTATGTTCCATATATCCACACAACAGATAACCCTGCAAGAAAATCTTTCCGCAAAATTGAAACACCCGTTTATACACCTATTCTTTGTGATGAAAGTTTCTTCTCAAACACTTTCATAATTGAAACCTCAAGAGGTTGTTCTAACTGCTGCGGGTTCTGTATTGCATCATATCTAAATTTACCTGTCAGATTTGTTCCGTACGAAAAAATTATTGAAACAATAGAATTAGGCTTAAAGTACACAAACAAAATTGCCCTACTAGGTGCATTAGTTAGTGCCCACCCACGTTTTGAAGATATTTGCAGTTATATCTATAACAAGGTTCAGTCTGGACAGGAAATAGAAATGAGTATTTCTTCTATGAGGGCAAACACTCTTACTCCAAATATAATAAAAACTCTTGTGGCAACAGGTCAAAAAAATATTACTATTGCAATAGAAGCCGCAACTGAAAGGTTACGTAAAGTAATAAACAAACATATAACGGAAGAAGAAATATTCAATGCAATAAGAATCTCAAAAGAAAATGGGCTAAAAGGGATAAAAATCTATGCTATGCTGGGGCTTCCGACAGAAACAGAAGAAGATGTAAAAGACTTTATCAGACTGGCAAAAGACTTAAAAAAAGAGTTCAAAGGGTTTGATATAACTTTTTCATTCTCAACTTTTGTTCCAAAACCACACACCCCGTTTCAGTTTGTTAAAAGAGAAGATACAAAATCTTTAGAGAAAAAAATAGACTATTTAAAAAAAGAGTTTCATAAAATCGGAATGGGAGCAAGATTTTCAAGTGCAAAATGGGATTATTATCAAACACTTTTATCAAGAGGGGATAGCAGTCTGACCGATTACATTATTGAGGTATATAAACAAGGCGGTAAACTTGGGGCTTATCGTTCTGTTGCAAAACAAATGGGCATAAACACTGATAAATTTGTGACAAATGAACTTGACCCGCAAAAATTTATCCCGCCTTGGAATGTTGTTCAAATTCATCCAAGAAGGGATTTATTGATAAACGAATTTAATCGGCTTATGAAAAATGCTTAACCGCCTTGTTGCTGTTTAAGTTGTTCTTCCTGACGTTGTTGTTCTAACAATTTTTGTTGTTGAATTTGTGCTTGTTTTTCTGCTTCTTCCTGTGCTAATTGTTCAGGAGTTTTGCCTGTTCCGTCTTGACCGGTTTCGCCTGCACCATTATTATCGTCAGGTTTTTCAATGCCTCCGTTATTAGCAGGGTCGTCAACATTATCAGGGTTACCTGTTCCGTCAGGAGCACCTGCACCGTCTGTACCATTAGCACCATCAGTACCACTTATACCACTAGTAGAAGTATCTGTCGGAGTTGGGTTCAGGGTTGCATCACCTGTTGAGGTTGGTGAACCAAAACCAGGCAATTCAGGCGAAAGAGAAAATCTTGGATTTGATGAAGTTAAACCGCCATCTGTAATATTCATTACATCGCCCGCACCAAAACTAGGATGTCCGCCTTTATTAGAGCCATTGTCGGTTGCACCGCCCTGTGCACCATCACGTTCTGTATCACCTGTTGCTGTCAAGCCACTTGATAACTCAGGTGTCTGAACAGGAGTTGCCGTTGCTGCAACAGGAAGATTATCCATTTGAACGGCATCTGATAAACTGAATGTACCCCCGCTATTATTATCAGGAGGTAATAATGAACTACCCGCAGAAGAACCTGCCTGAGAACCTGATGTTTGGAAAGTAGGAGTTTGAACCTGATCAGGACTAACACCAAATATGTTATCAGTTCCATACTTATCAGCAAACGACATTTCACCCCCACCATTCGGAAATCCGTTAGGTTGAGGCATCTGAACTTGACCGACATTCATTCCATAGTCGTCTTGTCGCTTGCGGCGTAATTCGTCATCTTCTATTCGTAAACTCATGACTATCCTTACTTTTTGCTCTCTATAAGTATAAAGTTTTTTTGTAATACCTAATTTCAGGAAGTTTGCATGTTGTAACATGTCTTAACATGGGTAAATTATTGTTTAGGGGTAAATGATATAAATCGTTAAAAGCCCCTCTCCTT
>CAMHDG010000131.1 GCA_946183815.1 uncultured bacterium
TCTATTTTGTGAAAGTTGTTCAGAAAATCAATCCCTTGCAGGTTATGAATATCAAAGTATGAATCAGCAATCACTTTAAACGGGAGTTTAAAACATTTTATCCCCTCTATTATTGCAAAACTGTTGATAAAAATACCGTCTATTTTTGTAGTTTTAAGATAACGGATGAATTTTTTTATCTCTTTTAAATCTTCCTCTGTAATATTATGCTTAAAATTCAAATATATCCTGCAGTTATTTTTATGAGCAGTTTCTATAAATTCATTTATGTATTCAAAATTGTTATTTAAAAATTTTCGGTGATAGACATAAAAATCACGACACTTAACATGAGGAACAAATGCCTCAATATCCTCCGGTTTTTTAATAGGTGCAATAACATCAATTTCTTTCATAGAACTATTTTACAAAATTCTTAACTGACAGGCAAGTATTAAGAGAGGTTTTGTAAAAATCTTAAAATTTGTAAACGGAACATGAACAGGGGAATTTTTTGGGGTAAAATAAGAGTATGAAAAAAAGAATTAGTATTTTAGGCTCGACAGGTTCAATCGGCACACAGGCGTTGGAGGTTATAGAGAGATTATCAGACAAATTTGAGATAATTTCGCTTTCAGCAGGCAGTAATGTTGATTTATTAAATGAACAAATATCAAAATTTAAACCAAAATCAGTATGTATTGCAGGGGTAAATGACAAAAATAAAGTTGTAGGTTGCGACAAAGTTCTTTTCGGCACTGAAGGACTGGAAGAAATATGCTCTAACAAAGAAAACGACATTATTCTTGTTGCAGTATCAGGAAAAATCGGGTTAAGACCAACACTTACCGCAATAAAAAACGGAATAAATATAGCACTGGCAAATAAAGAAACACTTGTTATGGCAGGCGATATAGTAATGCCTCTTGCAAAAGAAAACGGCGTTGAAATTATCCCTGTTGACAGTGAACACTGTGCTATTCATCAATGTATAAAAGATATTTCACAAGTAGATAAACTAATCATAACTGCATCAGGAGGTCCATTCCTAAATAAAACCGTTGAGGATATGAAATCTGCCACAGTTGAACAGGCACTTGCACATCCAAGATGGAATATGGGAAGAAAAATTACGGTTGACAGTGCAACGCTTATGAATAAAGGGTTAGAAATCATTGAGGCACACCATTTATTTAATATGCCTTATGACAAAATTGATGTTGTTATTCACCCACAAAGCGTAGTTCATTCTGCAATAGAATACGTTGACGGCAGTGTAATTGCACAAATAGGGCTACCAAGCATGCATATTCCTATTCAATATGCTATTTGTTACCCTGAACGATTTGAGGGCATAAAATCAAAAAGTTTTAGTTTTTCAGAGATTGCAAGACTTGATTTTGAAGCACCTGATTTTGACAAATTCCCATTCTTAAACCTTGCTTATAATGCAGGAAAGATAGGCGGAACTGCAACTGTCGCACTTAACGGGGCTGATGAAGAAGCAGTTTTTGCTTTCCTTGACGGAAGAATTAAACTTTACGATATCTACGAAATCACAGAAAAAATTTATTCATCTCATACACCTATTCTTAAACCAACAATCGATGAGATATTTGAGGTAGATAAAGAAATACGAGAGAAAACAAAAGAACTTATAAGCAGGAGTTATCAATGTTTGAGTATCTAAAAGGAATTTTAGCCGACAAATATACGACACAAACAGGGTACTATTTTATCCTTGATGTTAACGGTGTCGGATACAGGCTGGAGGTCTCCGAGATAGATTACAACTCTGACCCTGATAAAAATTCTGAAATAAAACTTTTCACTAAACTTATCCATAAAGAAGACAGTATGTCGCTTTGCGGTTTTATAAAGAAAGAAACCAGAGATATTTTTAACTATCTGACCTCTGTATCAGGTGTTGGAACAAAGATGGCACTCGCTCTTTTAGGGAGTTTTGATACCGCTGATTTAATATCAATAGTTATAAATGAAGAATACAAGCAACTCACATTAGCAAAAGGGGTTGGTCAAAAACTTGCACAAAAAATCATTCTTGAATTAAGAGATAAACTCATAAAAGCAAATATTACAGCAGTACCGAGCAAATTATCTGATATTGAACTAACGTCTGCCTGCAAAGAAACAACATCAATTCTGTTATCACTGGGTTATACAGAAGAAGAAATAAACACTGCCTTTAAGGTAGTGCTCGGAAAGTGCGAAAACAAAGACGATTCCGAGGAAATATTACGAGAAACATTGAAATATTTATCAATGTAAATTTTTTTAAAGAAAATATTATACAATAGCAAAAAATAAATAGTACGGTTATTAAAATAATATAGCAAAAGGTGTCGTATGATAAATTTCTCTTCCCATAATATCCAAACAATTCACCGAAGCGGTATAAGTAATATTCCTGTATCATTAGACAACAGAACAGTACCCGCATCAGTAAATAACGCCCCAAACGAAAATCAACTGAAAATTTATAACTATGCCTCAACAACACTAAAATCACCAAATCTCCAATACTTTGTTTCAAACATAGCAGAAAACACAAAATATGATAAGCCTGATACGACATCCCCTGTTGGTAAAGACGGCAAAACGAGATTAAAAATAGGTTATATCAATGATGTACACGGTCAGTATATCAAACTTGCTAAAATCGGCAGTGCCCTAAGAGATTGCGACCTGCGTTTCTCCGGCGGAGATAATATGCTCGGTGATGACAGAAACCAAAACGTAAATGACTGCGTATTAAAATATATGGATGGGGAAGATTTTGAATCATCCGCACTCGGAAACCATGACGTTGATATGTCAGAAAAGAATTTTAAAGAATTAACAAATAACCTTAAAATGAAATATCTTGCCGCTAACTTTAAACAGGAAGCAGACTCAAAAGTTAGCCCAAAAGGAGATAAGGGTGCATATATTCACGACAAACTTGTTGACTCATATATTGGTGACTACAAAGGTGTAAAATATGGTGTTATAGGAATTGCACCTGTTGATATGAGAACAAGAATGACTCACCCTGAGTTATATGAAGATTTTAAAGTTGATGATATGGACGATACAATCAACGATATTCAGTCAGAAGTTGACGAGTTGAAGAAAAAAGATATAAAACACATCTTCTTGTTATCACACGTAGGACATTTAGGCGACAGAGTCATTGCTGAAAACACATCAGGTATTGATGTTATTATAGGCGGTCATTCCCATACTTATGTTGATGGAATAAAACCGGGGGAAAACCTGTTCTTATCAAAAGATAAAGAACCTGTTTTGATTACAAATGCAGAAAAAGACGGAAATTACTACGGCAAGGCTGAATTAGTATTCGATAAAGACGGGGTACTTGTTGAAGCATCTAACAATTTATACGAAACAAGCAAACGCCACAGAAATATGATTTATAAAAAAATGTTTAGCGATATTATGGGCAACCCTGAAAAATTAGGTTTTATCCGTTCTGCCCTGCCTTGTCCTAAACAAAGATTATCAGAAGAAAACCCACACGCAAACTTTGTTGCTGATGCAATCAGACACGGTTTAAATGTTGATATTGGACTTGTTAATGCAGGCAACATAAGAAACGTATTTGAACCAGGGGATATTGATTCTTCAGATGTTAAGTCAATCTCACCATTTGGTGATGGAATGGCAATTACAACTATAAGCGAAAAAGACCTCGTAGAAGGAATCCGAGGCGGTTGTAAATCAGTTGTGGATAAAAACGGGAAACCGGGGTTATTCTATGCATCAGGAATAAAATATACCGTTAAAAAAGGCACAGGTGAACTGTTGGATATGACTTATACAGCAAAAGACGGAACAGAACGCAAAATTGATGTAAACAACCCTGATCCAAACAAAATATACAGAGTTGGTGCTGACGATTTTATTTTAAGAGGCGGTGACGGAATAAAAGCCTTTGACCAACTCGACCACGCTGAAAAAATGTTTGATTTCAGTGAGGATAAACTGATTGCCGACTATATCAAATACTTGAATAAACCTATCGATATTGATATTACAGGAAGAATAAATATCGTAGATTAAAAAGACTTAAATAAATATTATGGGAGAATTATATAAAGCGGTTAAGAAATTAACCGCATATTTTTTTGGGGGAAAATTTATGAGGGATAAATGTTTTTTCAGTGGAAAGTCAGACTTGGTCGTAAAGCCAATCATTGCGAGCGATAGCATGGCAATCCGACCGGTTTATCAAGTTAATAAAACACGTAATGCGTTTATAACTATAATTACAACTTAATCAACAAAAAAGGCAGACACAGTTATGTATCTGCCTTTTGGTACTAATATTTAATAACTTATTCTTCTTCAGAACCTTCTTCTGTTTCTTCAACAGAGTCAGCAACTAAATCGTCTTCGTCAACAACTTGTTGATTCATTTCTTCTTCAATTTCTTCCTGAAGTTCGTCATTAGTATCAATATCATCATCTTCAACTTCTTCAGGTTCTTCGTAGTTTCTGATGTTTTCAGCCTCTGCCTGCTCCATTTGAGAAACGCTCTTAATATCTATTTTCCATTGAGTCAACTTATGAGCAAGTCTGACGTTTTGACCGTCACGACCGATAGCAAGCGACAACTGATCGTCAGGAACAACAACCATTGCTTCATGTGCCTCGTCATCATCAGCCATAATATCAACAGATACTACTCTTGCAGGCGCAATAGCGTTTACGATATACTCAACAGGATCTGGTGACCAACGAACAATATCAATTTTTTCGTTCTTCAACTCACCAACAATAGTCTGAATACGACTACCTCTTGGTCCGATACAAGCCCCAACGCTATCTACTTCTTCATCATTTGACCATACCGCAAGTTTTGTTCTGTAACCTGCCTCACGTGCAATAGACTTGATTTCTACTATTCCGTCTTCGATTTCAGGAACTTCTAGTTCAAATAACTCTCTTACAATTTCTGCGTGAGCGTGTGATACTATTACCTGCGGTAATCTGTTTGTTTCTTTTACGTTAAGCACAAATACTCTGATTCTGTTACCTGCTTTGTAATATTCCCCCGGAATTTGCTCTCTTTGAGGCATTATTGCATCAGTTTTACCAATATTAACAATTACATTTCTTCCTTCAACTCTTTGGATAATACCTGTTGTAAGAGTTCCTTTTTTATCTAAAAATTCGTTCAAAATATTATTTCTTTCAGCATCTCTGATTCTTTGAGTAAGAACTTGTTTTGCTGTTTGAGCAGCAATTCTGCCAAATTGTTCAGGTGTAACCTCAATTTTA
>CAMHDG010000132.1 GCA_946183815.1 uncultured bacterium
AAATTATTGTTTAGCGGTGAAACCGCTAAACAATAATTTACAGTGAATAGTGAATAGGAGAACTTTACTTGTTAAGTTCGTCATTGCGAAAAAATTTTAACAAAATTTTTGAAGCAATCCAGCCGATTTGTTTAAATATTTTAACAGCCTTCGGCTGTTATATTTTGCAAGTTTACTTGCAAATTCCTATTCACTATTCACTATTCACTAAAGGGCAACTTCGTTGCCCGCTAAACAATAATTTACCTTACAATTTCTGCGTAATCAAAGCATAGATGTCATTAAAGATTACAAATATCATTAGTGCAATAAGGATAAGGAAACTGATGTTTGCAATTTTTTCGACAACATCATCCGAAACACGTTTCCCTCTGATTTTTTCGATAATAAGGAAGAGTACGTGTCCTCCGTCAAGAGCAGGGATTGGAAGAAAGTTTACGATTGCCAAATCCATAGAGATAATCGCTGTTAGCAACAGTCCGTAGAATATACCGTTGTTACTAATAATATCTCCGCCAACTTTTGTTATTGCAACAATACCATGCAAATCACCCAGAGGAACTTCGCCGGTAAACACTTGCTTTAAGCCGACTAACATAAGGTAAGTGTTTTCTGATAAATATTTAACACTTCCTTTTACTGCGTCAAAGAAAGATTCTGTCTTTTTAAGTTTTTCTTTTGTTTCTATTTGTACCCCGATAGCGCCTGAACGTGAAGGGTAAATAGGTTTAAGTTTCAGATATTTTCCTTTTCTGTCAACTACAAAATTAAGTGGTCTTACGTTGTCAGACAGTGCTTCTGCTATGTTGCCCAGTGTGTAATGACCTGTTGAGCCATAGTATGATGCAGTTTGTATATCACCTATTTCATCTCTTAATTTTGCAATATTTGAATTTATTTTGTATTGGTTGTCCTTGTACGGTTTAAGCCCCAGTGCTACATTTTTTTCAAGCACAATAGGTTTTTCTGACATGAATTTAGGTAACCTAATCATAACTCCGGGAGGTATAATTTCATCTTTAGTAAGTCCGGGATTTAGCCTTTTAAGTCTTGCAAGATTTGTCTGAACAGTTTCAGGGTTAACATAAGAATCGTAGGCTTTGCTTAGTTGTATAATTGAGAGCATAGCGGAGGTGTTTTTTATTTTTGTACCGTTAATCGCTACAACTCTGTCCCCTGCCTGCATGCCGGATTTCCAGATAGATGCTTCTTTAGGTGCGACAATTTGGGTTATATTTACATCGTAATTCCCTGATGGAAGATAACTCCATACAATAGCAGAGAGTAGAACAAGGAAAAATGCACAAACAACATTTGCGATGACCCCTGCCGAAACAACAATTAATCGTTGCCATATAGGTTTGTTTAAAAATCTTTCAGGTGAATCAGCGGGCAGGTCACAGTCTTTGTCATCTTCTGCGAAGGAAACGTATCCGCCAAGCAGTAGTGCGTGTACTAAAACAGTAATTCCGCCTATTTTCTTTTCAAAAAGAGTAGGACCTAAAGGAAGCCCGAATCCGAATTTATCAACTTTTATTCCAAATGATAATGCTGCAATCAGGTGTCCTAATTCGTGAACAATGATTAGCAAACTCAATAAAAGTAACATTATTATAATTGACATTGTGAAAGTTCTCCTAGTGTTCAAATTTTATTTTAGCATAAAAAGTCAATATGGTATATAACAGAATTAATAAATTATTGTTTTGACCTAGTTAAGTAGTTAACTTCTTTCCTGATGTTAGCGATGCGGTAATCAGAGATTACCACATCCTACATCTCCTATTTGTTTTGCAAAATTTTTATTGGACAACAGTGTCCGACTTGGAGAGGGCAGGGGCTAGGATTGAAAAATATTGAAAATAAATCGGTTGAATTAACGCGATATCACTCGCACTGACGGGCTTTACGACCACACCTGACTTTTAAAAAGTGTCTTTGCAAATCGCTTCTTTAGTCACTTTACCCCTTTACCCCTTTACCCCTTTACCCCTATTCTGTTATTTCGCTTGTTCGGGTTGGTTCTCTGTTGATTAAATCCAGTGATGCCTGAATTGTATCAGAGAGGTTATCGTAATACTTCTTTTCACTTTCTTTATTTGATATATCTGCACCCAGTTTTGCGATTTCATCCAGTTGTTTTAACAAGTCGGTGGTCATCATAATTTCTCTGAACAGAGTTCCCTCATCTCTGATAGATTTTTTCATATCGCCGGAATACAACTCTTTCCAGTTATCTGTTGAGTCTTCTGATTTATTATTCAAATCTGCCCATGCGTAAACGTGTTTGATAGCATTTTTATTTTGTTTTAATTCTTTTCCTTGTCTTGAATAAATATCCATATTGTACTCAAAGGCTTTTGAGTCAAAATCATAAACCAAATCTGCAACTAAATCGTCATCTAAATCAAACATTTCAGGTTTATTAGGCAAATCTGATTTAGGTACGCTTTCTAAATTAGCAAGTCCTGCAACGTATCCTGCAAGTTGAACAGGGCTTAAACCAAACAGTTCCCCGCTTGATACACTTTCTATGACGGGTATTTGTTCATAACCGTTCAGTTGGGTCAGCAGTTGCCCTTTCGTTGTTAGATTATTGTTTTTGTCTATGTAGTTATAGTCTTTTAGTAATTTTTCTTTTTCTACAAATTCGTTTGCCATATCTCTTGCGGTTTGGACTTTTTTATCAGGGTTTTCACTATATGCATATAATGAACGCTTAAATATACTTTCTAATTTACCCCTGCTCTTATCTCTGTAAGCATCGTTTGCAGTCGCAACAAAAGAATAATCTATATTAAAATGACTGTTTATATCACAAGACGGAGTTTTTATAAGTTGTTCAAATTTTGCTTTCTGGCTCTTATTAGTTGCCATAACATAACAATAACCCATTGTATCTATCCCTCTGCGACCCGCTCTGCCTGCCATTTGGTGAAATTCATTAGGATTAATATATCTTTTGTGGTCATCTCCGTCAGGAGTTTCTGTCGGTTTTCTTAAATTACAGATTACGGTTGAGCGGGCAGGCATGTTTATTCCTGCTGATAGCGTTTCTGTCGAGATTACAACTTTAACAAGTTTCTTTTGGAAGAGTTCTTCTATGAGTTCTTTTTGTTCGGGGAGCATGCCTGCATTATGGATAGCGTACCCTTTTTTTAGTGCTCCGTAGTCAAGGGATTCTCCTAAATATTTTCCTTGTTCTTTATAGTTTCTTATTGTTTGTTCAATTTGTTTTGTTTCTTTATCAGTTGTTAGTTTATCGCCATAGTCAGAGAGGTGTCGCATAATCGCTTTACCTTCTTTTTTGCTGAATACAAAGAAAATTGCAGGGAGTTTGTCCTCTTTATTGAGTTTATCAACCATGTAGTCATAACTGTGTTTTGCAGGTTGAGCAGAATCAGACAGTTCAAGTTGTCGAGCCATTTTTTTTGCTCTTGCTCTGTCTGCTTTGCTTCCTCCGCCTTTACCGCCACCTTTTGAGCGGTGACCGTCAACGAGTTCTACGTGAAATTCGAGTGGAACATGCCTGTTTGATGGCGGTACGTTTATAAGAACAGTGTGAACGCCTTTATCGTTTGCTTTATAACCTGCTTTAGGTGTTATTTTTTCAGCGTAAGAGTGTCCTTTTATATTTGCCATCCAGTCCGTAATTTTTTCGGGATTAGCCATAGTTCCGGACAGTGATAATACCTGTACTTTTGGGTCTGTAAACATAATTGCTTGTTCCCAGACTCCGCCTCTGTCGGTGTCCCCAAGATAATGCAGTTCATCAAAGACTACGGTTTTTAAATCGTCAAGCAGAGGGTTTCTTTCTTTCATGTTGTCTTTTACGACCATGTTTCTGTAAACCTCGGTTGTCATAATTAGAATAGGTGCATCTTTGTTAATTTTCTTGTCACCTGTAATTAAACCTACATTTTCATCACCATAGATTTTTCTAAATTCTCTGACTTTGTCATTACTCAAGGCTTTAAGCGGGGTTGTGTAAAAGGTTTTCTTTCCCTCATCAAGATTTTTGTTAATTATGTAGTGAGCAATAGCGGTTTTACCTGTTCCTGTTGGGGCAGTCACTATAACATCGTTCCCTTTATATAAGTTTTCTGCTGATGCCTTTTGATAAAT
This sequence comes from uncultured bacterium, assembly GCA_946183815.1. Lineage (GTDB taxonomy): Bacteria > Cyanobacteriota > Vampirovibrionia > Gastranaerophilales > Gastranaerophilaceae > UBA2883. Next base: position 4,126 of record CAMHDG010000132.1, read on the forward strand.
GTCCGGTTGGAACGGTTCGCCTGTTCGTTTGTCAACGGGCAGATTAAAATAATTATCCTTTAATGTTTGATAATACCCTTTAAATGATACTAAAGAACGGTTGTTATAATTAAGTTGGTTTAAATTACAGTCGGTAATCGAGTTTGTTGAATAGTTTGTGTTTTTGTTCTGTTGTTTTGTTGAGTTGATGCTTTGATTTGCTTTTACGGTATAAAAATTAATTTTCATAGATATATCCTTAAAATACGTATGTTGGCAATACGTTTCTAAAGAAATATTTTTGTTACCTGACGCTGTATATTTTACATTGATTTACAAAAAATTAGTAAAGTCGTGAGAGTTGACCTCTGTTAGATGTGTGAAAATTAAAGGTTCTCTGTGAGTAATCAGTATTTGATAACTGCTCTGCAATTATTTTTCTCGATTCGGTTGTTGAAATCCCGTCAGTTGCTTTTACACCTTTACTTTTTGTTTTGTTTGTTTTGCTCAAATTCCCCCATTCGTCAAGCATTGTGATTAGTCGTGGAAGGTCGTTGTACGTTATATAACTAAATAAAGTTCTTTCTGTGTACAATACTCCATCTCCGTCTAAGTCGAATAGTTCAAACCCGGGTTTTATTTTCCAGTTTTCATCAACAAAATCGTGATATGTTGCAATAGGATGTTCAGGCGTGAATAAGTTTCTAATCTCGTCAGTAATCAGTTCTTTTCCGTTTTCGTCTTTTAGTGTTGCACCTGATAGTGCTTTTTGTATTCCTGCTGCGTAGATTTCTTTTTTGTTTGATGGTTCTGCAAAATATCCGCCTATGTCATAGTAGTTTGCATTATAAACATATTTATCTTTATCTTTTTGTTTGTATATAGAAGCGTATTCGTCAAATCTGTTCACCATAAACACTGCTTTTGCAATATCTAATTTTGTTATGTCAGGGTTTGATTTTTCAATAAGTGAATATTGCTCTTTTATAAAACTTGGAAAATCATATCCAAAATTAGGATATTTATCTTCCTTTTGTTTGTAAGCGTAATATCTGCTTTCCATAAAGTGTGTTACAACTTCCTGAGTTATATTTTCCATTGTAAAATCAGGGTTTGCGTCAAGAACGCTGT
>CAMHDG010000133.1 GCA_946183815.1 uncultured bacterium
ATTTGAAAATCTTCAGGAAAACTCGGTCAAGATTATTTTTTACGATTTATCACTAATAAATTTTACTTATTGCAACCACCACGCAATAAACTCGATTGATAACTGGGGTGACAGATATATTCTGATAAATTCAAAATACAGACGAGCCTCAAAAGAAGAATTAGCCTGTTTGATAGCACACGAAAGTTTCCACAAAGGCAAACGAGCCACCTTGAGTGAAGAAACACTTGCAACAAGAAAAGAAGCATACTATTGGTCAAAATTAAGAATACCCGGAAAACAATATATGGCTACGGGACTTGCAGAGAGATTAGATAAACTGGCATATTTATATGCAGAATCAACAGATGATAATAATCTTATAGAACAACGGATAAGAAACAACAAATTCTATCAACAACAACTTGCAATATCGTCAAGAAACAGATATTAAAACTTAACAACAAAGTATCAACTAATAAACACCCCTCATTAAGAGGGGATTTTAATTTGTGAAAAAAGATTATATATCTGATTAACCAAGGTAATCTGTTTGCAAATCAGGTAACAAGTTAGATATTTTTAGATAATAAAAGAGGCTGACTAAAAAGTCAGCCTCTTAATATATAATCCGAATTTAGATTATTCGTCAGGTAACAAGTTTGGAGAACCAAACATACCTTCAATTTCTTCTAAAATTGCAGAAGGTTTTCTTGCCTGATTACGTTGAGCGGCTGCTCTTCTTTGAGCCTCTCTGTCCTTTTCTTCGCTTGCAAATGACAAGTGATGATAACCTGTACCTGCAGGAATTAAACGACCAATAATTACGTTTTCTTTCAGGCCTCTTAACATATCCTTCTTACCTTCAACTGCTGCTTCAGTAAGAATTCTTGTTGTTTCCTGGAATGATGCTGCAGAGATGAAACTTTCAGTATTCAAAGATGCCTTTGTGATACCTAAAAGCATATATTCACATTCTGCAGGAGTTCCTTCTTTTTCTGCAACCAACGCATTTTCTTTTTCAAATTCATGAACTTCGACCAATTCTCCAGGTAAGAAATTAGTATCACCCGGTTCAAGTATTTTAACCTTTTTGGTCATCTGTCTTACAATCATTTCAATGTGCTTATCAGCAATTTCAACACCTTGAGAACGATATACACGTTGGACTTCGTCAACAAGATACTGTTGAGCAGCCTCAGGACCGCAAAGTCTGATAATATCGTGCGGGTTCAACGAACCACTTGTTAATGGATCACCCTTCTTGATTTGCTGACCGTTTGAAACGATAATATTTGAATCGAAGGTGTATTTAACCTCTTTACGAGAACCGTCCTCATCCTCTAAATATAATCTAGGAACATCTTCGTCCATTTCGATAATTGCTTTACCGTCATATTCAGCAAGGATAGCACAATCTTTTGGTTTTCTTGCTTCCAAAAGTTCTTCAACCCTTGGCAAACCTTGAACGATATCCCCTGTTTTTTGTCTTTCGTATAACAGTGTCGCAACACTATCACCACGTTGAACAAGTGATTGTTCCATAATCTGTAATTGAGTACCTGCACTAATCAAATAAGGACGACCTGCTCTTACAACAACCTTGCCCTTTGCAACAGATACAACAATACCTGAAATATCAGAGGTTTCACCGCTATCAGCAATTACATCGCCTTGTTTAACAAAAGTATCAGCCTTAACAGTTGCCTTACCTTTAATAGTCATTGTTGTTTCGTATTCTTTAGATTGAAGTAATAAACGTCTTGCTTCTTCTTCGTTACCTGAAATAGAAGCAACACCATCAGCGATTGCAAGAACTTCTGTTTTTGCTACTGCTGTATGCGGCTCAATAACTTCGCCATCTTTTACAAGTAATTCTGTTTGCAATGAAGCGTTAAGTTTTGAATTACCTTCCATTTCACGTCTTACGATTAATGTTTCAAGTACAACGATTTTTAATTGTCCGTTATCATCTAACTCAACAAGACCTTTAAGGTGTGACAAGTAACCTTCCATTGACAGTTTTAAACTTGTTCTTGTTAAAGTTGAACCGTCAAGGTTTCTAACTCTTGCACCGTCTTTGTATTGTAATTGAGTTTCAGATACAACGTCAATCAAATCATCTGATGTATTAAATCTGATAGATACATCTTTAGGTTTAATCTTCATAACCTGAACAGGTCTGATTAAGATTTGAATAGGTTTTTCTTCTAACCCGACTGATGTATCAATTTCTTCATAATCATCGTCTATATCAAGTTCACCCATGTCAGATTCCATAATAGTAACGATTGATGTTTGTTTTGCCTTAATTCCTTCAGCAATAACAGTACCTTTCTTAAGAACAGCACCTTCTTCAACCTTCAAATCATTGATACTATCTAATTTATGAACCTCACCAGGTCTGATAGTAATTTCATGAATCATATCGTTAAATTCGCTAAACTCAACAACACCATCGATGTGAGCATAAACATCTTTAACAACCTCAGTACCTTCAGTAACGGCAGTACCGCTTTCAACCATCTTCAAAGTTGCATCTTTGTTGATTTGGTGAACTTCTTCAGGGATAAAGATGACCTCACCTGCCTTGGTGATAACTTGATTTTCATCAACCTCTATACCGTTATATCTGATTTCACCTGATGAAGATACTGAATATTCATCGTCAATTAACTCTGCAATAACCATGCCGTTTTCAACAGGAGTATCAACAGGAGCCTTAACGATATATCTTTCACCGTCACCGTCAACTGTCCAGAATTGTTCATTTTTAGCCTTTTCAAATGTTGCATTTGACGGAATTAAAGAAGCGATTACGATTGTCAATTCTTTACCTTGAACGATTTTCTTAATCTTCTTACCTTCAAATTTAGCATCCTCAATAACTAAATCAGAACTATATCTAACCTCACCGCCGTGTTCACAAATAATATTAGTTTCAGCGAGTTCTTCACCTGTTTTAATTTCTTGTTTATCTTTAACTAAAATTTTAGAACCACCCGGCAAGTTGTAAACATCACCTGCAACAACCCAAACAATACCTTGTTTGTTCGCTGTACGTGAAATGTTACCTTGTCTGTCTTTTCTTTCATCTGCAACGAAGTCTTGGAAGAAGATTTGACCTGCTATATCAGAGTTAATATCTTTTGTAGCCTTTTCAGTCAAACGACCATGTTCGTTTTGAGCAGTAGGATCGAAAGTACCGATAACATCGCCTTTTTTAACTTTGTCACCGTCTTTAACGGTAAGAACAGAACCTGCAGGAATGTGATATTTGCTTGAGCGTTTTGCACCCTTAATTTCAATATCACCTTCAAACATAACAACATTAACAACATCACCGTGACGTGTTCTTAATTCTTTAGTTTTAAGTTTAGAAGAAACCTCACCATCTTCTCTTGCAGTAAATGATTTGATTGCCTCTTTAACGCCAACCGCACCACCTGTGTGGAATGTTCTTAATGTTAACTGTGTACCAGGTTCACCGATTGATTGAGCAGCGATAATACCGATTGCTTCGCCAATATCAACTAATTTTTGAGTAGTTAATGCCCAACCGTAACATTTTTGGCAAACACCATATTCTAATGAACAAGTAAGACCTGAACGTACTTTTAATTCATTCAATGTTAAGTGAGAAATTTTTTCAATATCTTCTCTACCCATTGTTGTATTTTTAGCAACCAACAATGTCTTACCGTCTGTATCGTAAATATCTTCAGCAATAGTTCTGCCCAATAATCTGTCGATAAGAGGAACAATAACGCTGTCCCCATCGATAATAGGCTTCATATTGATATAGTTGTCGCCACCGCAATCATGTTCTTTAATAATAACGTCTTGCGCAACGTCAACCAAACGTCTTGTCAAATAACCTGAGTCAGCAGTTTTCAACGCTGTATCTACCAACCCCTTACGAGCACCATAAGAAGAAATGATGTATTCTGTAACTGACAAGCCTTCTTTAAAGTTTGACTTAATAGGTAAGTCGATGATTTGCCCCGCAGAGTCAGCCATCAAACCACGCATACCAACTAACTGTGATACCTGTGATAAGTTACCTCTCGCACCGGAGAATGCCATCATATAAACAGGGTTCAATCTGTCAAAGTTTTCTACCACTTGTTCTGTTAACTTTGCAGTTGTTTCAGACCAAGTATCAATAACCTTTGTATATCTTTCAACCTCTGTAATCTCACCTTTTAAATAACGGTTTGTTGACTTTTCAATTTCTGCTTCTGCTGAATCAAGCAATTCCTTTTTAGTTTCAGGAACTGAAAGGTCAGAAATAGAAATTGTAACACCTGATTTAGTTGCATATTTATAACCTAAATTCTTAAGTGTGTTAGCCAATTCACCTGTTTTTGCCCCGCCGTATTCAAGATACATTTGCGAAAGCAATTTTCTAATAGCACCTTTATCCATCAATTTGTTGATGAATTTAGGAGTTTTTGTTTTAGTTCGTGAATATGTCATTTTATTTTCCCTTATAATTTTAATCTATTCTTTATTACCTATTACCAACTATACCAAGGCTTCTCTAACTGCTTCGTTAAAGATAATTCTACCCGGAGTAGTTTCAATTCTTTCACCGTTTTCGTCACGAACAATAATCTTGTCGTGAAGTTCAAGCACACCGCTATCTAAAGCAGAAAGTGCATCGGTGTAACTATAATAATAACCTTTTGGCTCCATATCAGGTTTTTCAATAATAGTTAAGTAATACATACCTAATACCATATCTTGAGATGGAGTGATAATAGGTTTACCGTTAGCAGGAGCGAGGATGTTGTTTGTAGCAAGCATCAACATTCTTGCCTCAGTTTGAGCCTCAATAGAAAGAGGAACGTGAACAGCCATTTGGTCACCGTCAAAGTCAGCGTTGAACGCTGTACAAGCCAACGGGTGAAGTTGAATTGCTCTACCTTCAACCAATTTTGGTTCAAATGCCTGAATACCAAGTCTGTGAAGTGTTGGAGCACGGTTCAACATAACAGGGTGTCCGTCAATTACCTCTTCTAATATATCCCATACTTTAGGATCTGATCTTTCAATTTTCTTTTTAGCAGATTTAATGTTTTGAACATAACCACGTTCAATCAATTTGTTTACAACAAACGGCTTGAACAATTCGATTGCCATTTCTTTTGGCAAACCGCACTGGTTAAGTTTTAATTGCGGACCAACAACGATAACTGAACGACCTGAATAGTCAACACGTTTACCTAACAAGTTTTGAC
>CAMHDG010000134.1 GCA_946183815.1 uncultured bacterium
GGTGCAATAGATTGTTTTGTTGCAGGGAAATACTCAACTGAGGCTATTGCCTCAATCAGTATTGCAACCTCATTCCACGCAACATTTGTTATGTTCGGAATAGGACTAACCATCAGTATTTCGCCATTATTGTCTAACAAAAGAGGGGCTAAAGAAAAGACGAAAAAATATTTTTTTCCGTCACTAAAATTTGCACTCTTGATGGGGGTATTTCTTATGTTATTGACGTTTGCATATATCCCGTTATTAGATTATTTGGGGTACGAACCTCAACTTTTGCACGATGTAAAATTGTTCACTTTTATCCTTGCCTTCTCAACCATCGGGGCAGAGATAAATGTTGCAATAAAAGAGTTTTTACAGTCGTATGAAATTGTATTTTTACCAAATTTTTTGATGGTAATATCAGTCTTTTTAAACCTTGTTTTAAACTGGATATTTGTGTTCGGGAAATTCGGACTGCCTGAAATGGGGGTTGCAGGTATTGCACTTGCAACAGTCATTGTAAGAACATTGATAGCAGTAATACTTTTAGCCTTTTGCCTTATTAAATTTAATTTCAGAGAATCTTATAAAGTGTCAAACAAAGATTATTACAAACAAATCTTTAAAATCGGGTTACCTATATCAGCATCAATAATTATTGAGTTTCTGACCTTTAACTATATAGCAATAGTATTAGGCAGAATATCAGGGTTGTATGCCGCAGCACATAATATTATACTTGTAATAGGCAATACCTCATTTATGATACCGCTTGCAATATCTAATGCACTGGCTGTAAAAGTCGGGTATCATAACGGAGCAAAAGATTATCCCGAAATGGTTAAATACATAAAAAACGGACTTTGTATTTCTGTTCTTATAATGTGCTGTGCCGGAATAATTTTTGCAATTTTTCCCGAACAATTAACAAGAATTTTTACAGACGACCTAAAACTTGTATCAATAACCGTACCTGTAATGTATTTGGTGGCACTTTTTCAGATATCGGACGGCATACAGGTTTCTATGGGCGGAATTTATAAAGGGTTAAAGAAAACAAAATTTGTAATGATTGCAGATATGATAGGATATATGTTTATTGGGATTACACTTGGCACGTATCTGGGTATATTTAAGAAAATGTATCTCTTTGGCTGCTGGATAGGGATAGGGGTTTCTTCTCTTATCCTTGCAACAATTCTTGTTGTTGGGCTTGTATTTATTTTGAAAAAACTAAAAAAAGAGTATATGGGGTAAACTATGGACTACAAAAAAATAGAAACTGATTATTATTTAAGGCTGGATAAAGGCGAAGAGGTTATGACCTCACTAGAAACATTTTGTAAAAAAGAAAATATCAAAACCGCATATTTTAAGGGGATAGGTGCTTGTGATAAAGTTATATGTCAGACACTAAATCTTGAAACACAAGAGTTTTCCAGCCATGAAAAGACAGGTATGTTAGAGATGTTATCACTTTTAGGCAATATTGCACTTGATGATAACGGTGAATTATCACTCCACGCACACGCAACTTTTTCTTACGTAGAAAATGGCGAGGTAAAACTCTTTGGTGGACACTTAAAAGACGCTTATATCTGTTATACAGGTGAAATAATTGTTACTCCATCAAAAGAATCCGTTACCCGTTCAATCAAAACAGGCATGAATATTTGGGATTTAATGGGGTAAATGGGGTAAATGTTGTAAAAGACATTAAGTCAATAAGTAAGTTGGCTCAAAGAGCCAAAAATCTAAAAATATTTACGTGAAGCAGTATAAGAGAACTTATTGCCCTATTGCCTTCATGCCTTATTGCCTTTAATACGGTTCGCAACTTCGCAACTAAATAATAATTTATCCTCCAATCATACGAAATTCATGCCGGAAATATTACTAAAAATGTTGATTTTGTCGTAAATATCATTATATAGAAAGTAAGTGAAAATATAGGTCGGGTGATAAAATGGTAGTATCATACACTAACAACTACGGATACACAGATGCCTATTCTCAACATCAGCAAATCAACAATATGACTACAAACGCTGATGGTGGCGGAAACGGCGGTGGCGGTGCTTTCTTAAAAATGTTTGAAGAAAAGGAAGCAGAAGAAACAAAAAAAGATACTTCTATCAGTTCAAACCCGCTTGATGATTTATATCCACAAGCAAATAATTATTATGCAAGCGAAAATGTTTTAAAAGATTATATTGATAACTCTCTTTTACTGAACACGGAACAGGTTGCCTGCACCAATATAGCACAACATTTAGCCCTAAAAAGCAGTGTAAGAGAAACCTTAAATTTCTTAAATGTTCAGGCTGCAAAAAATATGGTTAACTCAAGAAAGAGAAACTATAACTATCAGCAAGACTCGAAAATAGAAAACATTTTACCAATGAAGAAAAATACAACAACTACTCCTATTGCATCAACAAATAAAGGTGCGAATTTCTTTGAAGCAAAAGTAAACGATCCGAGTGTTAACTTTTTTATGTCACGTAAGTAGTAAAAATAGTCTGTATTTATATTATACTTTATTATCCGTTTTACCGATATAAATTTATCTTAAACACTTAAGATAGATTTATGGAGGTAAACGTCATGATAAACATAATTTTAAAATGGATAGCCTATGCGTTTGTAATCATCTTTGTTGCGTGGATTATTCCGGGGATAAGTGTTGCAAATTTTTTAAGTGCATTATTAGTATGTATTGTACTAGGGATAATCAACATACTTATTAAACCGTTATTGGAATTTATATCACTGCCTATCAATTTCTTAACACTGGGGCTGTTTTCACTCGTGATAAACGCATTATTGCTTATGCTTGCAGGTAAAATTACCCCGGGGTTTCATGTGGATGGGTTTTTAGCCGCTTTTTTAGGCTCAATTTTACTTGCCATTATATCTGTTGCTATTGAAAGAATAGGTTTAAAATCTATTGATTAAACTCAATTCTTTTGTAAAAATCAACAACTTTTGGGTTCGCCTTGATTTTATCAGGGCTGAATCCTTTTAGGTACAATCCTTCAAGCGTCTTTACCCTGCTTAAAGCAACATAGGTTTGACCCTCTTCAAATATTCGGTTGCAGTCAACCACAACATTATCCAGCGTCATACCCTGCGATTTATGGATAGTAATTGCATAGGCAAGTTTTAGAGGATATTGGATAATTGATGCTTGTAAAATCTCATTATAATAAGATTCAAATTTATGCGGTTCGATAATTTCCGTAACCCCGTTGTCAAACCGAACTGTTACAGAATTATTATCAAGTGCCGTTACGTCACCGCAAGCCCCATTGATTAAACCACTATCAAAATCAAGATTTATTAAAAGCATAACTCTGCATCCGACTTTTAATTTAAGTGTTTCCAGTGCTCTACAATTCTTTTTAAAAATTTCCATTGTCATTTGTTCTTTGTCGTTTAACCCGACCTCAACAAAATTTTTTCCCCTGTAAACTCCCGATATCGCATCATAGGTATATGTTTTTGATTCTAATGAATTAAATCGTTTTTGGTTATAATTATCCGCCTCATCATTTCTTGAAAATATATGTAGCATCGATGTTTCTGATGTGTCGTAATCTATCTCTCTTGATTTTAGCAAATCAATATCATCCGGATCGACTTTGTCAATTCGGATGTCATTAAGTGCCTTAATAAAGTTTTTATCAGTTTGACGGTAAATTGTTTCAAGCAAAACAGTTTCGAGTTCTAATTCTTTCCAAACCTCTGTTTCAAAGCAAAAATCTTTACCTTCTTCATTTTCTTCGACAGGCGGTAGTTGGAAAAAGTCGCCGAAAAGCAGGAGTTGAATCCCCCCAAAAGGCTTGCTGTTTCCTCTGACTTGCCTTAACACTAAATCTATATAACTAAACGTATTCCCCTGCATCATTGATATCTCGTCAATAGCAAGCATTTTACATTTTCTTATTTTTGTTGCAATCGGTTTTTTGATTAAAATATCTTTTACGCATTTTGATATATCTTTATTGCAAATACCCACACCCGCCCAAGAGTGAATGGTAACTCCTTTTATATTTACAGCAGCAAGTCCTGTTGTGCTTGTCAGTTCAAGTTTATCTCCATATTTCTTTTTTAATTTGTTAAGCAGATAACTTTTCCCTGTCCCTGCATTCCCCGTAACAAAGACGTTCTTTCCTTCTTCTATATATTCAACAATTTTATCAAAATATTCATTATCCTCATTTTCAATCTCAAATTGCTCCTGATTATCGGGTTTATCATATTTTACAAATATTTCGTAGTCCTCTTCATATTGTAATTTTTTAGTTACAAACCCTTCTTTTTTCAAAAATCTGTGTATGAGATGAGCAATGGTTGACAGGTTATCATTTTTATCAAGTCTGCCATGTGGTTGTAAATCAAAAAAGCCTTCAAGTTCGGATACTGATACCCATTTCCCCTGAACAGTAACGTAAGTTCGTATGATGTCTATTTGTTCCTCATATTTTTTGTAGTCAGCCTCTTTTTTATCCTCTTTCGTTTCTATGATAAAATCTTCATTTGGCTTCAAATCAGGGTGTTCTGTCAAGAATTGTTTTATAATATTGAGGACATCTTCTCCATAGGTCTCGATTTTTCTTTTCCCAAAGCCATATACACGTTTGAGTTGTATTTCGTCAACCGGAAGAATTTGAACAAGTGATTCCAGTGTTTTGTTAGGGAATATCCTGTATGCAGGAACATCGAACACTCTTGCCTGCTCTATTCTATACCCTTTTAATTTTGAGATTAAATCTTTTTGAGTATCCGATAATACGATATCTTTTTCATTATCTTCAGTTTGTTCTTCGGATTTTATCGGTTCTGTTTGTTTCAGGCAGACAACATCATTTTTAATAAAGCAGTTGTAAGCAGGATGTTTTTTTGCATATAGCACCATCACTTTTTCAAGTGTAAGTTCGTGTCCGGAATCCTGAAGGATAATATCTTTTGGACTAACACCAAGTTGAGTTGCAAAAAATTCAGAGGTGTAGAAGTCCATAGGGTTTGCATCAATAAGTGCGGAAAATATATTCATGGATATTTCCCACTTATAAAACATTGTATTCCCTGTATTTGTGTTAGTCAGAATATTCGCCATCCCCAGTCCTCTAATATATTATAGCATAAATTATTGATTATCGGCGAAGCCGATTTGTCTCTCCTTGGAGAGAGAGAAATTTCTTAATGAAC
>CAMHDG010000135.1 GCA_946183815.1 uncultured bacterium
CTGCAAGCAGTTCATTAAGAAATTTCTCTCTCTCCAAGGAGAGACAAATCGGCTTCGCCGATAAACAATAATTTATCATTACAAAAAAAAAGTTTGCCGATAAGCGACAAACATTAAATAAACACGAGGATATTAAGAGAGAGTATAAAAAGAATTTTTTGTTAAGTCCATATCTTTCGATATTCGACTCTTTCATCCTCGATTCAACTATTAAATTTTAATTCCCGTACTTATATAAAGATTTTTTTTATCACCAAATTGCTTTTTTTAAATCAATTTGTTACAGTCTGAAACATAGTATATACTTGATATATACTATGTTTACTAAATTATTGTTTAGGGGTAAATGATATAAATCGTTAAAAGCCCCTCTCCTTTGGAGATGGGTTGGACAGAGGGTTCAATTATTAAACCAACTATTACTTACCCTCTCTCAAATTTCTAAATTCACTGCAAGCAGTTCATTAAGAAATTTCTCTCTCTCCAAGGAGAGACAAATCGGCTTCGCCGATAAACAATAATTTACCTACCCTCCCTGAACCGAAACAGAAGAAACTCCGACACTACGAGCAACGTCAATAAGTTTTACCAATGCTCTGTGTTCAGAATTTGGTTCAGGAACAATCAAAAGCCCATCAGGACAGGTTTTCATTCTTTCTGATATTGTGGTTGATAAATCTTCTAACGGGATTTCTTCACCATCAAGATAATATTTCCCATCTTCACTAACCATAAAATTTATCGTCTTAAATTCTTTTGTACTTTGTTCTTTTACTGCCTGCGGAACAGTAAGGTTTAAACCCTGTTGATCCATCATAGGTGCAATAACCATCATAATAATTAACAGTACCAAAAAGATATCTGTCAGTGGTGTAATATTTATTTCATTAAAACTATCTCTCATTTTATGCCCCTACTGCTCAACAACTTCTTCTAACGCCTTTTGTGCTTTCTTCGTTAACGGTTCACCCGCAACAACTAATTTCTTATATTGTGCCTCTTGAGCCGCATCCATAATATCCATTATTATAGAACTCTTTGCCTTTTCGTCAGCACGCACAACAACCTCTTCTTTTGAAAGAGATGGTTTCAATTTTTCTAATTCAACCGCAAGATTACCGATAGGAACAAGTGTTTCATTAAGGAATACTCTTCCGTCACGTGTTACGGAAACTGTGGCATTTTGCTGTTCAACAGATGTACCGTTATTGATTTCAGGAATAGTGACATTGTTGTTCATTGACTGGAATGTCGGAGCAACAACCATCATTATAATTAACAGAACGAGGAAAATATCTGTTAACGGTGTGATATTTATTTCTGTAAACATTGCATTTTTGCCTGATTTAATAGCCATTTTTTGCCTTACTTTTTCCTTATTACATTGGGTAATTTAAAGAAGATTTTTCTCCATGCATTACCACGATTTATCCTTATTTACTATTATTTACCCCTAGCCTAAGGCTATAGTAGAAGAGGTTGTTTTTGTAGTATCGTCATCAGAGTCAACAAAACTCAAGAATAACAACTTGATTAATTGGAAATCGTCTTCGTATCTTTTAACAATAGATTGGAAAGAGTTGAAAGCGATAACCGCACAGATAGCGACACCTAAACCGAAAGCAGTAGCGATAAGCGCAGAACCGATACCCATTGCAACCGCTGCTGACTGGTTACCTTGTGTTGCTAAATCCTGAAAAGTATAAAGAATTCTTACAACCGTACCAAACAAACCTAAAAATGGCGCTACACCACCGATTGTACCTAAAATAGTTAAGTGGTTTTCTAATTTTCTTGCTGCAAGATTTGCGGCAATATCAAAAGAACGAGAAAATCCTTTCTTTTGTTCGGTAAAGATTCTTACCGCTTCTTCCGTAACCTCACCGATTACACCGCCACATTGAATAGCGATATTTTGTGCGCCTACTAAATTACCTTTTGCTAATTCTTTTTGTAATTTAGGGATAAAGAGAACAACATCTCTTTTGTTCTTGTTGTAAAAACTAACTCTGTTAATAACTGCCGCCAAAACCAAAATTGAACAAACCAAAATTGGCAATAGAACCGGCCAGTCCATTTGAATTGAATGTAATAATAAATCCATAATTTTATCCTCTTTCTGTTTTTCTAATCCTATAATTATCGCATAGATGCCCCGAATACGTTATAGTCAAACGTAAACTGAATATCAATATTTGTACCTTTATAATCCGCAGGCAAAGGTCTGAACGGAGCAGTCATTTTAACTGCGTTCAAAGCAGCCTGATCGGCACTTGGCAAGCCTGAAGAACGATATACTCTGCAAGATAAAAGTTGACCGTTTTTAGCAATCTTGAATAACAATACAACTTTTCTGCTTTCGTTTCCTTTAGGCGGATGCCAGTTATATTTAATTCTTCTTTGTAATTCTCTCATATAAGGACCAAAGTCAGGTTCTTTAATAGCGTCAATTCCGGGACGACCACCGCCACCACCGGGGTTGTTACCACCGCCACCGTTACCGTATCCTCCTGTACCTCTACTGCCTGCAGTGCCACGAGAAGAGCCTGTACCACTACCTGAATATGTAGAAAGTGATGGAGTAGGAGCATAACGCTTTGTTCCACCAGCACCGCCGGATGCGTGCCCGCCGGATGCTGATCCGGATTTTGCTCCCGTACCGCCAACAGGACCTGTTGCAAGATATTTACCCCTTGGTGCACCTGATGGAACAGGTACTGCAAACGGAGTCGTTTGTTTTGGAGCGACAGCCTTTGGAGCAGATACAGGTCTGCTTGAAGGTGCTGCCGTAGGTCTTGTTGCAGGAGGCTTTGGAGAAGGTTTTGTGAACTGCCTGTTTGCATCAGGCTTTGGCTGATCCACTGCCTTTTGATGAACAGGTTTTTGTGCAACCTTCTTCTGTTGTGCCTGTTGCTGTAATTGTTTTTGTTGTTTTTGTACCATTTTTTGCAAATCAGATGTTGCAGATGGTTTAGCCTGTTTTTTACTTGCAGACGGGAGTGATAACGGTTTCTTTTTATCAACTCTTTGTCCGCCTGAACGTGAACTGACTTCTGCTCTGTTTTTAGTATGCAAATCACGTGGAGTGTCAGGCTTATCAACAAGAACAAACTCAATATCTTTTTTATTCATATCAGGCATAGGTGCTTGCCACAATTTAATACCTAATATACCTAATATAATTACAAATAACCATGCCAAAGCAACTGAAAGAGGGTGTAATGCAGTAGATATGGCAACTGCTTTTTCAAAGGTTAGTTCTCTGTCGTCCTTTCTGATAACGGCAGGTAAGGTATAACCTTGCTTTTCCTCTTCATCTATAATCTCGTATTTATTTCCTAATATGCTCATTTTTCTTTTCTCAAGGAAATTCTAAACCAAACATGGTTTAAAACATATCCTCCAAATATCCTAGTTCTTATTGGTAATCCGAAGAAGTAGGAGTTGTAGTAATAGGCTGTGTTAACTCAATATCAAAACCTGCACCTGCAGGAATATCAACATCGTTACCTTTATCCCAAATTGCTTTAACAGCACCGCCACCGACACCGACTGCAGTACCTAAAGCAGCACCTCTACCGATGCTACCGCCTGCCAATGCACCAAATACTACACCTGAAAGCGCACCAACGGCTGCACCGCCTACTGCATCTTTTGCATAAGATTTAGCAACATCTTTTTTTGTACCGCCAACCAAAACACCTGAATGGTCTTCTGTTTTTATAACGGCTGATATTGGAATTTGGAATCCATGAGGAGTAATTATCTGATTAAATCTGATACACAATTTACCGTTTAAACTACCATGCTTTGCATGAACAACATCCACGACATTACCGTTTACCGTACTACCCGCCGGAGCAATCATTGAGCCATTATAGTAAAAGTCTTGCGCAAGTGCAACAGAAACAACCTGTCCTAAATATGCGTTTGAAGAACTCAATGGAACAGTTGTAACAGCAGGTATTGACTGTCCCGCAGGAACAGTAACAACACGACCTTTTAAAGTATTATTTTGGGCATATTGTGAACCGTCATAATAACTCTTGTTCGACATAGGGGCTGCACCTTGTGAATAATTATAATTAGGACCTGCTAATGCAACATTAACTGATAACATAGATGCCACAAGTATTAAACTAACGGTTTTTTGCATATTACCCCCTCTATACTCTATAGTAGTTACTAAACGTATTACACCTCTATTATATATTTTAATATTAAACTTTAATATGTCAATTTGTTTACATTGGTAAATTATTGTTTAGAGGTATTAAAGATGGTAAGATGCTAGGAGTCCTAGGATGCTAGGAAAATTTAGAAATAATCTTAATAGTAAAGAGTTCCTAGCATCTTACCATTCCTAGCATCCTAGCATCTTTATTGTTTAGAGGCTTAAGCCTCTAAACAATAATTTATCAATACATAGTATGCGTAATAAACACAGGTTTAATCAAAACGATTAAGAGGTTAGCCCCGGAAGCAACAGTCACGTGTTCGCCCATCTTTCTGTGTGAACCCGGAACATACTGCTGAACTCCAACAAAATGCCTTGCAATCCCTTTGTGATAATGCGCTTTTTTATCCCAAACTTCAGGCGCAGTCATTTCACCACCTATCAAATTACCGTTAGGGGTGTGAATATACGCTACCATCGGGATAGTAAACCCGTCCTGATAAACCATTTTTGTTATTCTTACAACCATTGAACCATGTGTGCCAACAACAGGCTCGTTTTTCTTTTCTATAAAACCGTAAAAAACAGTGCCTTTTGGTATTATTACTGTTTCAAACTCATAAACATCGTTATAACATACAAATTTTAATTCGTTCGTGCTATCACTGTATGCGGTAGAAAAGTCCTGAAGCGAAATAACAGGGATAAAACTGCCCGCAGGCATTTCTATACCGTCATAATCTCTCGTTAGTTCAGGCTCTGCCTTTACCATACAAGATACAAAAAATATCGCTAATATTAAAACTAATAACTTTTTCATACCTGTATTATATATAATATTTTTATTAAATTTATCAAGCATATGGGGTAAATTATTGTTTATCGGGGGTAAATATATAAATCGTTAAAAGCCCCTCT
>CAMHDG010000136.1 GCA_946183815.1 uncultured bacterium
ATGTTTTAAATTTTCTTCATTAAACCCTTTAACAACAAGTCCGCTTGAATAATCACCGAACTCACCCAACACATTTATTTTATAATAATCTTCATCGAAACTTTCTTTTAAAGAAGTAATAAAATGTTGGGGTAAATATATATTGTTAGTAGTGGGAGCGATTATCAAACGATAATTTTCTTTCTTCTGTTCGACAAACCTTTTCCATATCCACCCCTTGTCAGACTGAGGATTTGTATGTCCAAAAAGCCTATACCGAAAATCTATCCAGTCTTTTCCTCTGTAAGTATTCCTTAAACGACCTAATAACTGTTTAAAAGAGGAGTCATCTATTTGAGATGCCTCCTCAATTTCAGCCCAATGTAAGTTCAAAGATTTAAACCGTTCAGGATCATCAAAAGCCGAGAACAAAATTTCTGAACCGTTCTTAAATTTAATAATCTTCTCTACTTTATTATAGAAATAGTGGATATTTTCTCTATATCCAAGCAGTTCTAAATGTTCGAGATAAGTAACCAAGGTAGTTTTCCTAACGAGTTCATACTCTTTTGCCCCGACTAATCCCCTTGAGCCCGCATATTTTTTCGCTAATAAAATTCCTAACAGAGCACCGCACCAAGTTTTTCCACTCCCATAGCCACCCTGATAAATAGCGACATCGAGCGGATTACTATGCGGTATTTCTATAAATTCCTTCTGCTTATCTAATAATTTATAATTAGTCAATTATGCCTCTGTAAGACCGTCAACGTATTTTTTTAAGTTCTCATAAATACATTGAGTCAAAACAGGGATATATTCAATCAGAATATTTATTAAAGCATTTTGAACAGGATTAACTGACTTAAAATTAGATTTTATAAAAAGAATGACTGCATTATCAACATTCTTCTTTTTATCATAACCTTCCAATGTAGTTCTTGCCTGCTCTATTATTTTATTTTTTGTAAAATCAAAAAATATTTTTATACCATCGTCAGATACTTTCTTTTTTACGGTATTTGCCAAATTTTTAAATATATTCATTCTAACCTCCTTATTCTGCCCAGTTGCTAGGGGCTGTAATAGTCACATTTGTAATTGTTATATCACTCTGCCAGTTTGTTGCCTGACTTGCAGATGTGTAGTTGTAGGTTACGGTTGCAAATATGCCATTTTCATTCCCACTTGATGTAAGAAAAATCTGATTATTTTCATATCTAAAATACCCCGTATTCACACCGTCATTAGTATTCCATATTTGTGATTGAAAATTGCAATTACCCTGTGTTATCTGATAATTAGTACCTTGTTTAGCGATAACAACATCAGAGTTAATCTGACCGCTAGTCAAGTCCGTCATATAATCGGCACTAAAAGTTATTGTATTATTTGTTGTATCTAGCGTTACAGCGGTAGGTGTTACAACTGTTTCACCACTACCCCCGCCTTGTTCATTACCACCACTGGAACTGCCCTGATATTCCCAACCTGATGTATAAATATCAACAACAATATTATTATCAGAATATGTCAAAGCAAAATCAGCATCATTTGCATCATACACAGTTCGGAAAGTTCTAGGGTCAGACGAGGTCATTTTAAAGTAATTAGTTCCGTTATTCAAATTAAGTGATAGAATACAAGTTGTATCAGTCGTAACCGCTTCCCCTTGATAATTACCTGATCCCCACGCTGTCATAGTTATATTTCGCGTGTAATATGTATATCCTAAAAGTGTGTTTAGGTAATTTGCTAATATAGTTATTGAATCGGTTGTACTGTCATAACTAACACCATATTCAGAAGTTGGAGAAGAATTTGATGCAAGTTCTGCAGTAAAACCTGACACATACATTTCTACACCTGTAATCTGTTGACCGTCAGAGCAAATTATTTTAGCGATAGGTGTAACACTTGTGCTAATATTTTGTTCTGTCATTTGAAAAGAGTTTTGCCCGCCATTTGTTCCTTCTTGAAAATAAACATATCGTGTATGTCCGCCACCTAGCCAACTATCATAATATTCCACTCTAAATTGCTCACAAAGTGCTTGAGAAAATTGTATCTGATTAGCCTTATAATAAATTCCCGCCGTACTTGTACCGACCGCAACCTCAACAGAATAATATCCGTCTTTGTTGTCAGAAGATGCAAGATATGTTCCGTTTTGAGTAATACGTTTTCCGATATACAAATCAGGAGTATATGTTCCGTTAACACCCAGTATTGAAACCCCGCTTTTTATATTACTTGCTTTTATATTACTGTCTATTGCAGAGGTAACGGCATTAACGGTAACACTTGTAAGTCCATTATAATTTGTACTAGGTGTAATAGTCTGATTTGATGTTGTAGGGGTTACCGTTTTCGTTTCACCTTTTAACTCTGTCAATGTTCCTGTAACACCCAGTATTGAAACACCTGATTTTATATTCCCTTCTTTAATGTTACTATCAATGGCTGAGGTAACAGCCTTAACTGTAACAGGGTTATATCCGTCTGTTCCTGCCGGTGCTGTAATTGTTCGTTGTGATGTTGTTGGGTTAACTAATAACGTCTGAATATTTGCCGTATCGATACTGTCAATACAGTCTGCGAGATTATCACTTGTCAAACTTTCAGGCATTGTTGCCCCTTTGCTATCACAAGAATCATAAGCATCTGCAATATTGTCTTTAATTCTTTGTATTTCGCTTTGAACTGTCATAGTATTTTCCTTTCTTATACCCTCACCCGCATTTGTAATTGTTAAAAAAACAAAACAACAGCGACCTCTCCCAAAGGTAGAGGTTAGATAGAGGCTAATAATGTTTCAATATTTCCCACAAGGTTATACACACACTTTGCACTAGGATATTGTGTGTCCGTACTGCTTGCAGATAAAGATGTCACAAGATTAGATTTATCTTGTTTCCCTGATATATCCTGATGTGATGTTAAAAAACCACTGTCATTTGTTAAATCTGACGTTTTTGTTGGAATTGATATATTTTCCTCAAGGTTATCAAGTTTATTTTTATAACTGTCCGTAAAATCATTAGTGGATAAACCTTTACCTGTGACCTTATCAACCTTGCCCGATATATCCTGATGTGTTGTTAAATATTGAGAGTGTGTATGATTTATATCCGCTTTACCCGATATGTCCTGATGTTGTGTTAAATACTGACTATGCGTATGGTTAACATCAGCCTTACCGTCAAGAGCCTCAATTATTTGAGTATCGTCATAGTTAGACAGCCCTGCGAGTTTATTCTTTTCTGCGGTGGTGTAATCATTAGTAGATAAACCCTTACCAGTGACCTTATCAACTTTGCCTGATATGTCAGGAATTGTAGGTTTATAGTCTAAATCTCTATAATCATTTGATAACGCAACTTGTGACAATGTGTTTTGATGGATATATGTTGCTGTAATGTTTAAAGTTTTATTTTTGTAATATGATTTTAGCGAAACATCATAATACTTGTAAAATTTATTATTATCAAGAATAACTCCTTCTTCGGTATCAAGAGAACCGGTAAATGAAATATTAGTCCAACTTATTCCGTCATTAGAACCTTTTACATATTTATTGTCAATTTTTGTTGTTCCTGATTCATAATCATCATTACCTATTGCAACCAATTTTGTTACTTTGATAGGGATAGGGTTATAAAACGTACAAGTAAGTTGTCCATTTGAAAACACAACACTTGTAGTAGAATTACTAGATTCTATATCAAATAAAGAGAGATAATTCGATGCAAAATAATCACCACCCATTGTTGTAGTTGTATGATTTCCAATAGTCCAATTTTTCTCTGTATAAGAAGAAACATAATAATTGTCATTTTCTAACTCTGACATTTTGGTAGGAATATCCCCAACATCAGCCTTACCGTCTAACGCAGACAATATCTCTGTATCGTCATAATTAGACAACCCCGCAAGTTTATTCTTTTCAGCGGTTGTATAATCATTAGTAGATAAACCCTTACCTGTGACCTTATCGACTTTGCCTGATATGTCTTGATGTGATGTTAAAAAACCACTATCATTCGTTAAATCAGACGTTTTCGTAGGAATATCAGATATATCCGCTTTACCTGATAAATCTTGATGTTCCGTCAAATATTGACTATGCGTGTGGTTAACGTCAGCCTTACCGTCAAGAGCCTCAATTATTTGAGTATCGTCATAATTCGACAACCCGGCAAGTTTATTTTTTTCTGCGGTAGTATAATCTTCCGTTGATAAACCTTTACCGGTTACTTTATCAACTTTTCTCGATATATCCTGATGTTCAGTTAAATACTGACTATGCGTGTGGTTAACATCAGCCTTGCCACTTAACGCAGACAATATCTCTGTATCGTCATAATTCGACAACCCGGCAAGTTTATTTTTTTCTACGGTAGTATAATCTTCCGTTGATAAACCTTTACCGGTTACTTTATCAACTTTTCCCGATATATCCTGATGTTCAGTTAAATATTCAGAGTGAGTGTGATTAATATCCGCTTTTTTCTTTAACGCAAGCAATACAGCACTATCATTATAATTAGAAAGCCCTGCAAGTTTATCCTTTTCAGCAGTGGTGTAATCTTCCGTTGATAAACCTTTACCGATTACTTTATCGACTTTGCCGGATATATCCTGATGCTTTGTCAGATAATGCTTATTATCAATTTCGGTTTTTGTATAAACATCTGCCTTATCACTTTTCAATGATAACAAATCGTCAACCTCATCTTTTACATAAAGATTTGAAGCAGACACCCCATCAACCGTAACATCAATATTTTGCAGCAAATCATCCACTTCTGATTTAGTATAAGAATTGACCTGCTCAGCGGTAACTTTATGAGGGTTATTATCATCCTCTACGTGATCAGTTAAATCTGAAACATAAGACACATTTATCTCATTTTTTACAGAAACACATTCCTGCAATACACGTTGAACCAGAGCGAGATAATTTGCACAGTCTTGTCGGCTTTTATCTGCCGAATTTGCATAAGATTCTGCCTGTTTTTCTAATTGTTGAACATTGTTGCTTGTAACTCTTATAATGTTATTTTGAGATTTATTTATA
>CAMHDG010000137.1 GCA_946183815.1 uncultured bacterium
AAGAAGAAATAAAAAAATTTGCGAAATTTGTTCTGTGTTTAGAACTTACCCCCGAACACATTTGCGGTAAAAATGTAAACGAAAGTTAGCAGGGGTAAATCCGGTGCAAATTTACTCTCGCTGTTAAGGGGATAATTGTTATAAATTAATTAATCTCATTCTTGTAATAGTTCTGCCCGTATTTTATATTTATGATAAAATTAAGATTACAGGAAGGGATTGTTGATTAAATTTATTTAATATCAGGAATTAAGATTAAGTGCAATATTTATGCTTAGTTCAGAATAGCGGAATTTATTGTGGTAAGGGTTGTATTCTATGTAATATAACAGAGATGAAAAAGGTATAAAATAGATTAATCGTTAAATGTGTAAATTATGGGAAATTTTATAACAAAATACAGAAATATAATATCAATTCTAATTGTATTAATAACAGGAATTTGTGTTTACTTTTGCGGGATAGGTTCTTATCCTCTTATGGATGTTGATGAAACCCGTTATGTTTCAATAGCAAAACACATGTTTCTTTCAAAAGATTATTTAACGCTCTATCTGAATGGGGAATATTTTTTTGAAAAGCCTCCATTATATTTTTGGAGTGAATGTTTATCTTTTGGCTTGTTTGGTCATATCAATGAGTTTACAGCCCGTTTTCCTTGTGCGTTATATGCGTTACTTCTGACATTTGGGGTATATTTTACGGGTAAAAAAATAGTATCCGTCAGATTCGGTCTGATTTCTGCCTTGGTATTATCAACATCTTTAGAATTTACTATGCTTGCAAGATATGCAATTCTTGATATTGTTGTTACATCTCTTGTCGGGCTGTCAGTTTTAAGCGGGTTCTTAACCCAATTCGTTCAGGATAAAAACAAAAAATATTTCTGGTGGCTGTTTTATATTTTTTCAGGTTTGGCTGTTTTGGCAAAAGGTATTCCGGGGTTTGTTATTCCTTTTGGGGTTATGTTTTTTGTGACCTTGTTTAACAAGACTTTTAAACAGTGCTTTAAACCTGTGTATATGATACCGGGGGTTATTTTGTTTTTACTGATAACTCTACCTTGGCATATTATTATGCTTAATCAATATGACCCGTTGTTTTTTAACGAATATATTATGAAGCACCATGTAAGCAGATTTTTATCTGCAAATGAAATAAACAGAGCAAGACCATTTTATTATTATCTTGTCGTGCTTTTATGGGGTATTGTTCCGTATATTTTCCCTTTAATCGGGGTGATTATCGGCAAAATAATACATTTTAAAAAAGTTGATTTCTCTAATCTTACAGACACACAAAAATTCTTGTGGTTTAATATAATCGCTTTTGCGTTCACATTCATATTCTTTACATTATCAAAGACAAAATTAATTACTTATATATTGCCTGCGTATATGTTTCTGGCATATATTGTCGGTTATATCGCCGTTGGTTATATATCTGAAAATAAGTTTGTTAAATCAATAAATATTTCATCATACATTTTGGGTGGTTTGTTTTTATTGATTTCAATAGTTGCAATGTTTTCAAAATATTTTATTCCTGCTCAAATGTATAACGCTATTCAGGGAGTGCATTGGTTCGTTATTGCTATGTTCTTTTTTATAGGGGTTTCAATGTTAATTTTCACCCTGAAGAAAAAACATATATGGGTGTTTATAACTTATATAGCCTTTATTGCGGGGTTTGCAACATTTTTCTCAAAACAGTTTTATAATCTTGATTATTCGTTTGGGCAAAAAGATTTGATAGATTTTTCAAAACAGGAAAAAGCGTTGAACCATAACATATTTGTTGTTAATAATCCAAGAAAGTATTCTGTCCTTTATTATGGCGGTAGTGCAACTTATGTTTCAACAAAAAATGGGCTATTCCCTGTTTCAACTAAAATATTTGACTCTAATTCAATGGCGATAATAAAAAATAAAGATTACAAAAAACTATCAAAAAAATATAATATAAAAGTTATTGAGAAAGGTTTTAAGTATTCTTTAGTAAAATTTTTATCTGTAAAGTAACAATTATCAGTCTTTGATTAATTAAAAATCTTTACAATAGTCAATGTTCATATAATAATAGAACAAGACCGGAAGTTAAGAGAAATATTTTATGTTGAACACTATTGTCGAATTTTTAAATAATATTTTATGGAACTATATAGTTCTAATCTTATTGATTGGGGCAGGTTTTCTTTTCACGCTTAAAACAAAATTTGTTCAAGTAAGAATGTTAAAGGATATGATAAGAATAATCTTTGGCGGAGCGGGACAGAAAACAAAAGAAAAAGAAATCAGCGGATTTCAGGCATTTTGTGTTTCTGCCGCATCGCACGTTGGGGTAGGAAATATTGCAGGGGTGGCCATAGCGATTGTTCTTGGAGGTCCGGGGGCAGTTTTCTGGATGTGGCTAATGTCTTTTTTTGGTTGTGCGATTAGTTTTGTAGAAAGCACTTTAGCACAGATCTATAAACTCCCAAAAGGTCATAATCAATTTTTTGGCGGGCCTGCGTATTATATTAAAAACGCATTGGGGAAACCCATACTTGCAAATTATTTTGCTATCTTAATTTCTGTTGCGTTTGGTTTAATTTATGTTTCCGTTCAGGCAAATACTATTGCTCAATCCGTAGAAACAGCATTTGGAATAAACACTGCAATATCGGGTGTTTTTGTTGCAATATTGGCAGGCTTAGTAATTTTTGGCGGTATAACAAGAATTGCTAAATTCACAGAGGCTATTGTTCCTATAATGGCTGGTTTTTACTTGTTATCTGCTGTTGTGGTTATCATTATGCATATAAATTTGGTTCCATCAATGTTCGCACTTATCGTTCACGATGCGTTCTCGCCACAGGCTGCGGTAGGTGGAGGTTTTGGTGCTGTTCTGATGACAGGTATAAAAAGAGGATTATTTTCAAACGAAGCGGGAGAAGGTTCTATTCCTAACGCTGCTGCGACTGCTACGTGTAATCATCCTGTTCGTCAAGGCTTGATTCATACTTTCGGAGTCTATGTTGATACGTGGTTAATATGTTCTGCGACTGCGTTTATTGTTCTTTTGAGCGGACAGTATGTAATCAATGGCGACTTAACGGGGGTATCTCTTGTGCAATCGTCACTTGCTAATATTTACGGGCATTATGCACCTCATGTACTTTCCTTTATAATATTTTTGTTTGCTTTCAGTTCGATTGTAGGCAATTATTATTACGGAGAAGTAAATATTGCCTTTTTTGAGGGTGAAAAAACTGATGATATTCAAAAATCTGCCACTAAAAAAGTTATGAACATTTTTAGGGCGGGTGTTATTTTAATGGTTTTTGTAGGCAGTATTGCAAAACTAAAACTAATTTGGAATTGTGCTGATTTATTTATGGGGCTTTTATGTATTACTAATATATATGCAATTCTACATTTGAGTAAATATTCATTCCTTGCGTTGAATGATTATGTTGCACAAAAAAAATCAGGTATAAAAGACCCGATTTTTAATAAATATATTATCCCCGATCAAACAGGTATTTATGCTTGGGAACAGGATGATAAGGTATCATAAACCTTTGCAACAATTTTCCACTCTCCGTTTATCTTGTTAAGGTTTAAGATATCTGTAAACTTGTATCCATGCCAGTTGTCCTCAATAATTTGTACAACAGCAATGGTTTTTTCCAACATCAAAACGTCAATTCTTGAGATATAATCATCCCCGCAAGCACCAAAAGTATCTATTGTCTTATAAAATTCCTCAATAGCCCCTGACTGATAAACTTGCTCGTTAAGTTGCCCAAAAAAGACCGCTTTTTCATAAAAATAAGGTTTAACAATTTCGCTGTTTCCTTTTCTCACTGCTTCGCAAAACTTTTTTGCAACATTTTCTACTGCATTATATTCTTTAATATCATCTCTCATAATTTGTCCTTTCATTAGTTTGAAAATGATAATAGACAGAGGTTTACTCCTAAATAATTAAAGTAAATATTTTATTTTTTTCTTTCAATTTTTATTTCGTAGCCTAATAATTCTGCGATATCTTCCATTTCGTCATATCTCAATGAACTTGCTGTTATTTTTTGTTGCAGACTGCTTTGGGTGTAGTGACGTCCTGTTTTTTCAACAAGCATATTTGCTAATTTTTTAACCGTCAGCCCCTCTTTTACAATTAATAATCTTACTTCTTCATTTGAACTCATTACATCATCCTTATTTGAAATAATTATATGATATATCAGATAATATTGACAAATGGCAGATGTAATGTTATTATTATATCTATAATAACAGATAAATATATGTTATTATAGATATGTTTTTAAGAGGCAAAGTATGAATATAAAAGAGTGTATATCAATAATAAACGAAGAAAATGGCAAAAATTCTGATGCAATATTGAGTGTGTATTATATATTGAGGCATCTTGTGTATGACGAAACAGAACCTAGAGAAAATTTTGTGTTGGGGGAATTAGTGCTTGGGATACTTGAAAATATAAAGAGTGGGACAGATAGTATTCAGAATGTAGTTCAGGATTTTATTTAAAATATTTGAAATCTGATGTAAATGGCATATAGATACATAAATATTTGGTAAGTTATTAAGAACTTGCTTCCGATGTTGTTCCGAATAAATTCAGACCCCCCTCAATCAAAACACTAATATTTTGTGTCTTAACGAATACACTACAATCGTACGCAAAGCCTCTACCCATGGGAGTAGTAGGGTGGGCAAAGTGAAACGTGCCCCCCAAAACACTATTGTTATGGAACCAAGCCGTCTAAAAGTTTGAGAATACACTTTATTCAACAAATTTGTAATGAACGGCTATTACGATATTAACCGATTCAATTTTTGTTTGTGCAAATAAAATATTAGAGTTGAATTTTGAATAAATAGTTATTTGTGAAAAATGGTGGGCAATTTAATTTTGCCCACCCTACTGCTGACGATTACAAATGTCCTGTTTGTAATATGCCAAAAGCCGTATTTAAAGAAATTAAAGCATAAAGTAGTAAATATATACGGTATT
>CAMHDG010000138.1 GCA_946183815.1 uncultured bacterium
GTTCTACTTCTTTTAAGTAGTATTTAACTTCGTCCATCAAACCTTCAGGCATTTTGTTGCCATTGTTGATGTATTCCATACAAGTTTCAGTAGTAATTGTTAATCCCGGAGGTACAGGAAGCCCTAAATTAGTCATTTCTGCAAGGTTAGCACCTTTACCACCCAAGAGATTACGCATATCTGCTTTGCCTTCTCTGAAAAGCCAAACTCTTTTTTCTGCCATAATTTTCTCCTTTTATTTTTATACGATTTTCGTAAATATAATTTAATTTATAATTTACCACTAAATCGTACCATAAACATGCTTAAAATCAAATAATATCGGGGCTTGTCTTAATATTTTTTTATCTCTAATCTATATGCATGATTTTTTTGCTTAATGTATAGATATTATCCTGAAAATATGTAAAAATAGAGAAAGAGGAAGTACTACAAAGTGATTTGTATGATTCGCGGATACAACGCACTTATATATATGTAAAAGGTTTAATTATGTTTAGACTTGGGTTTGAGGAATTAAGTGTGAATAAACTGCTGATTTATGCTTTTTTGTCTTTAATGCTATGTATCGGTTTTATGCCTGTTTTTGCATCAGAGTCGGATACGACTTTAACAAAATTATATAATCAGACAGGCGCATATATTTCATCACCAGTAAATCATACGCTGACAAGAATATCATCCGGTGCTACTCCTCCTTCAGGTTCGGTAGTTGTTGTTATAGATGGAAATACTTATTATTATACCCCTGTATCAACCGAAAATACTTCCTTGTTAAAAGTAATATCATCTTACGGTAATTCTGCTCTTATAACTACAACCGATGAGTCTAAAGCAGTTTATAACTATGGCGGTGTTTTATACACTTACGATACAAATAAATTGCTAAAAAGCGTGTATTCTTTGTCAGAGGTATCTTCCTCTTCTTCTGATACAATAGAAAAACGTGTGTATAATACTTCAAGCGGGCAGTTTGAAACAAAATATTATAAGGTTTCTTTAAACCCTGATGAGTTAACAAAAACCCATGTTTCATATTCGTCTGATCCTGCAGATTCTGATGGGAGTATTCCTGTAAATGTAACAGATACATCAACCCAAAATGTTTATTATACTTATGATGCGCCAACCGGTTGGACTACGGAATCTAACGGTAAAACAGAGGTTTTATCAAATCACGCAGATGGTGCTGTTGCTTCTGCAAGCGGTGGGGTTTATCATGTTCAGTCGGGTGAAACAACAAGTATAACAAACCAAATATTTGACTCTTGTTTCTCTTATGTAAAGCATTACTTTACCGCAACTGGTGCTAACCGATATGCGTATGCGTATGGCGGGGTTCTGTATAATGAGGGTAATGTTTCAGAGATTACCTCTGATTTTATTGGCAACTATGTTTTAGTTACTCACGAAACACAACAAAGTATTGCGAGAGTTTCTCTGTATGGTGGTGCTATTAGTAATTTTGGAACTGTTGACAGTATATCAGGCGATTTTATCGAGAACTATGTCTATGGCAATAGTTTCTATAATTCAGGTGGCGGGGCTATTGATAATGAAAATAAAACTAATCAGACAGGTTTAATTGAAAGAATATCTGGTAATTTTGTCGGTAATTACGGGTATTCCGAATCAGGAACATCGTACGGTGGTGCAATATATAACCATGGAAATAGGGGTACTGCTAAAATATCTGAAATAAGTGCTAATTTCATCGGAAACAATGTTTCAGGTATCAGCGTTGGTGGTGGCGCTGTTGCACAAAGCACTTTACCATCGGGCAACAGTGAAATAGGAAATGTAACAGGAGATTTTCTGGGTAATTATGCGGTTGCATCGGGTAATAGTTCTGCGGGTGGTGCAATATATAATAAGACTGATTATGCAAATACGACTACTAAAATTGGGGATATAACAGGTGATTTTATTGGCAATTATGTTATTTCATCTGTGAATTCAGGTGGTGGTGCAATTTATAATATGGCAACAAACGGCACATCAACCATAAAAAATATTGTTGGTGATTTTGTCGGAAACTATGCTTATGTAAGAACAACGATGAATACTGCTATTACAGTAAATGGCGGTGCGATTTATAATTCAAAAAACGAAAGAGGACGCGCTTCTCTTGGAAATATAACAGGTGAATTTTTAGATAATAAAGTTTATGCTTATTCAATCTCAACGGCGACTGCTAACGGCGGTGCGATTTATAATACATCAACCATTGGTGATGCTGATGGTGGTATTATAAATTCCTCTTTTTACGGAAATTATGCGATGGCAACCTCTCGTGGTTCTGCAAGTACAGCCCATGGTGGTGCTATTTATACAAGTTCTGATTTGAGAATTATTGCTGACGATTACACCTCAACCTTTGACGGGAATTATGTTCAGGCAGGAACAACAATTACTCCTGAAGCGATATATGTAGATTCTGATTCTGCTACTTTGACAATGAGTGCTAAAAATAACGGTAAGTTTGTTGTTAACGATCAGATAAATGGTGCTGATGGGTATTCTTTAACCTTCAATGGTGACTCAACAGGGAATGCGGAGGTTAATAATTTTATTAAAGGTTCGCCTAATCTAACGGTTGATACCTCTTCAATGAGTTATACTACCTCTAAAAATGGTACTATTGACAATACAGAATTTAATTCGGTAAATGTTTTAAACGGTGCGACTTTTAAAAATATTATTGATTTAGATATACAGAACAGAAAGGCAGATACTATTTCGGCAGGTGCTAATTCGTCAGGTTTTATTACTATAGACGATATTAATATGTTATCCGTAACCTCTGTTTCCGGTTCTGATCCTTTTGTAATTCAGGTATTGTTTGCGCAGACTGACGATATTCAACTTAAACTATCTGATGAGCAGGCAGGCAGAGCGTATTATATGGGTGAAATAGGACCTTCTACCGAGTATGATTTAGTTACAACTGTAACAAAATGGTCTGATACTTTTTGTAAGCACGAATATTCCGCTGCATCATTGTATGCAACAACTGATATAGCAACAACTGACACGACAAACGATTCAATTTTAATAACACCTGAAAGACGTGGCGGGACAGTTGTTGATACTCCGTTGGGCGACACGCTGGTAATGGTGAGTGAGGCAAATCTGTCTGAACGTAATTTTACGACTGATGATGCAGGTGCGACTTATGATTTATCTGCAGATATTACCTCTGTATCGGGTGGGAAACTTAATGTTTCAGGTGCAAAAGACGGGAATAATATTTCTACATTAAATCTTAATAATAAGCAGGGTTTTGTTTTATCAAATGAAACAGAATTGAGTTTTAAAGATGTAAAAGTTACAGGTGCAGACAAGGTTGTTAATGTAACAAATTCAAATGCGGTAGTCAATGTTGACGGTGCAGTTGTTGACGGAAATATTGAGTCTTCTGTTGAGTATGCAATGAATATTAAAGGCGATACAAGGTTTAACGGAACTGTATCAAAAGCGAATGCAACAATGACAGAGGGAACTTTGTCTATGAAAGAAAATACATTTGAGAATGCGACTATTGATGTTCAGGGTGGTACTGTCAATTTGCAGAACAATGCGGTTGAAACTTATAAAATATCTAAATTAGCAAGTAGCGAGAATGTTAATTATGTCATAGATTTTGATGCAGATGCACAGACATCTGACGTGATAGAAACATCTAATTTATCAAGTGGAACTATTACAGTTGACCATTTAAATTTGGTAAACGGTTCGTCTTTTGATAATATTCCGTCTGATTTAACAGGACAAACTTATATTGTTCAAATTTTGCGAACACAAAATGACTCTTTGCAGTTGGCTTTAAGTGATAATGCCCAACAGGAACTCGGTGATGGCAGATATAAAATCGGATCTCTTATAAACGATACTCCTGACGAGGTAAAAGAGGTAACCCCTTGGGAACAGGATTATTATAATATATACAGACAAGAAGAAATCTATTACGGGAAATTAGGGCTTGCTACAACAAACACAAAGAATGATAGTATTGGGGTAACTTATGTGGCTCCGCCTGAAATAAAGGAAAAAACTCTTATCGGTTCAATGGGTGACACTTTAAAAGTTGTTAATCAGGCAGATTTAACTCAAAGAACTTTTTCTACGGAGGATTATAATAAAACCTTTACTGTTAAAGAAGATTTAGGTGAAACAAAAACCGGTGTAATGAATGTTACCGGTAAGTCAGAAACAGTTATTGTTCCTGTTGATCCTGACGATCCGTCTAGTGTTGAGCATACTGAGGTTGTTCGTTCGACAGTTGATTTTAACGGACATAAGGGGTTTGAACTTACGAATGATAACACAACTCTGAATTTTAAAGATGTTAAACTAAAAGGTGCGACAAATGTTGTTGTGTCAAGCAATGAAAATACTACCGTTAATTTTGATAATGTAGAAATGATAGATAATACTTATGGGGTTCAGAGTGCAGGGAATGTAAATGTTTCAGGTAACTCCACAATCGCAAGCCCGATTGAGTTGACCACTGAAAATTCAGTGATGACTGTTGACGGAACGGATAATGTCACTCTTAATAATAGATTGTCAGGTGTTGACGGTTCAAAACTTGTTTTGGAAAACGGGGATATCGACTTGGATGAAAATGCAAGGGTTCAAAATCTTGATACAAGTTTAAACAATACAAATTTGACTTTGGTTAAAGAAGAGGCTCTTCAGGGGGTAAATCTTACTGTTGACGGAATGTCCTCTTTAGATATTGCAAACGGTCAGATAGGTACGCTGGCACTGGGTAAAGTAAAGTTAAACGAAAGTTTGAATATGTCGGCAGATGTCGATTTGGCAAATACAAAAATGGACAGACTTTCTGCTGTGTCGGTTGACCCTGACTCTACGGGTACGATTAACGTAAATAAATTGCACCTTATGTCTGCTACAACGGCAAAAAGTGTAAGTATTCCATTTGCTGATGAAAATGTAGCAGGATATGTTCGTTATACCGGTCAAAAT
>CAMHDG010000139.1 GCA_946183815.1 uncultured bacterium
TGAGATAGAAGATGAGGGCGATTTATATAACTTTTTAAAATATATCAAAGATTATGACGAACCTGACAAAATTATGGCAAAAATACCGTATATATCATATATTGAGGGAAAACTTCCCGTTAAGAGATTAAAAGATTTGAGATATGTTTCAGAAGATTTTTTTGAAAAACTAACACCGGAAAATGTAGGAATAATAAAACAAATAAACGATTCTTTAGAGGGCGATTTAAAATTAACATCCGCAGCATGTGTCGGAATGGGAGATGTAACGCCTGAACTTGCACAACATTATTGCGAAAGATATAAAGAACTGGCTCAAAACGAAATTTTAGATAAAAACAGCCTTAAATACGATTACTCAGGTGATGATCTGAAAACCGCAACCGCTAAAATGGATAAAGTCGTAAAAATTTTAACTGATTATCCTATGGATATGTCCTCTGCTGAAAACGGTCTTTCATTCCATACCCTTTATGACTTGATTAGTAATGATAATACTCAAGAGGTTCAACAATACATTAATTCTTTATCTAAAGATGCAAAATATAAAGGGATACTGCATCTTTCAGACAAAAATTCTCCGATACCAAAAGATAAAATGGCTGAAATATGTAATATTGTCTATGATAAAGATTATGGAGATATAAACGAAGAAAAATTATTTGACTTTCTGAACGAAGAAATTTCTAACAATCCTGATGCTATTGACGGACTTATTAATCTAATAAAAATTCATAAGCAAACAGGCGAACTCAATACATATTCACCTGAAAGAACTTTACACGTTGAAAACAAAGATTATGAGAATGCCGCTAAAGCGACAGAATTAGTAAACACTCTAAAAGAGAAAAATATTCCGTTTAATCAATATGTATTTTCAAACTTATTATGGGATAAAGATACAGATTTTAAGGAGTTGACAAAATTTCTTACTTATCTGAACGATAACAATTTAGCCTTTTTTAAACACGACTATATAAATAAACTCTGCAAAGCAAAAGACAGTACAAAAAAACTCGAAATCCATCATTTTGCGGAAAATAAACTATGGATGGATGACAAATTGTGGGATATTGTTGATAAAACAATAGAAATGACAAGAAATGATGAAGAATTAAAATTTTTAAAAGATAATATGCTTCTGCGGGATATTAACGAAAGAACAATATTTGTCGGAGAAGATTTAACAAAATTATTAGCAGCATACCAAAAAGACCCGAAAGAAATTCAGGATGTTCTCAATATGAAAACTCCAAAGGGAAATCTTAAATACTCAAACATAAATCAAGTATGTGCTGTTGCAGACGCACTTAAAACAGACAGGGATTACACAAATCTGATAATAAATTTGAAAAATTGTACCAGAGATGTCAGACGATTTGGGGCTGAAAGTATAAAAAAAGTTGTCGAAGCCGCACAAATTGATAAACAATTTGTGAATGAAATGCTGTCAGAACAAGTGATTTATAATGAGAGTGGCAAAGAAACCTATCTGATAAATAATGATATACTCAACAAATTAAATAAAGGCGAAGTTCCGCCCTATGAAGAACACGATGGCATTGTTGATTTTCGTTACAGTGCAGAGGCTATTGAAGTGATGATGGAAGCCTACAAAATCGACAAAGATTTTACTAAAGAGTTAAAAAACAAATTCAATAACAGGTCCATTGATGCCAGACACATTAAAACACTTGTTAAAGAAGGGCAGAACGATAAAGATTTTGTCAGAACTCTTTTGAATTACACTTCTAAAGACTATCGTGGAGAAAAATGTAACAGATTTAATCTTTATGAAATACAGGAAATTATAAATAACGCACCTGAAAACAAGGAGTTTTTATATACTGTTTTAAACAAAAAAGATAAAAATGATGCATATATTTATAATAAAGATGAAATTGTTGCCATCTCAAAGGCTATGAAACTTGATATTCCAATGACAAAAAAACTGCTTGGAATGTCATATACAAGATACAGAACAAAAACAAAACGTTTTGAACCTAACGAGTTAGAAAGTTTAATTAAGGACTATAAAACCGATAAGAAACTGTTTGAATATTTATTGTCAAAAACAGAAAAACAATATAATGATGAGTATCACCCTCTTTATGACAGACGGGATATTCATGTAATAATGCAGGCATCTCAAAAGAATAAACCACTTGTTCAAAAACTTCTTAACGAAAATAAGCATAGTAAAATCTATATCCCTGATGACATAGCGGGTATAGTTAGTGCTTATGAAAAAGATTCCGAATATACGAACTATCTCTTAACTCTAAAAAGTAAAAGCAGTGACGGGACAGAATATCCGCTTATCAGAG
Source organism: uncultured bacterium (assembly GCA_946183815.1). GTDB lineage: Bacteria > Cyanobacteriota > Vampirovibrionia > Gastranaerophilales > Gastranaerophilaceae > UBA2883. The sequence continues at coordinate 2,328 of CAMHDG010000139.1, forward strand.
GTCATGAAATGCTGCGTGTTGTAAATGCACATGAAAAGAACCCTGAATATACGGAAAAACTTTTAAATATGAGAGAAAAGAATTCCTACGGCAGTACGGAACTCATTTATTCAGGAACAGACATAGAACAAATAATTATCGCACTGGAAGAAGATAAAGAATTTACAGACAAAATTGTTAATCAAAAACAGACAACAAAAAAAGGTAATACACAAAACAGATTTCCGGGGGTAATGATTTCTCAAATCGTGCGTGACGCAAAAGATAATAAAGATTTTGCAAATTTTATAATTGATTCAAAAACCGTAAATAGTGACGGAACAACAGATTATACATATTCTCCCGATCAGGTAGCAAGTATGCTTAAAGAGTCACCTAATTGCGACAAAGAGTATATAAAATATTTGATGGGGAAAACATATACAAATTCAAATGGAGAAAAGGTAAACCAATTTAAACCGCACGAAATTATACAACTTACAAAATCAACAACGCTTGAAGAATACAAAAAATTTGAAACCAAAATAGGTGGAAATATCAAAAATTATTCCATGAATGATGTAATAACAGGCGTTGATTTTATTGATTATATGGGTAAAAACGGAGTGAATGAAGTTCCGTTAAAGTTAAAGAAAACCCTGCTTCGTAAATTTGTATCAAGTAATGCCGATTTGTTTAATACAAGTGATAATTTAAAGAAAGACTTTCCGCTTCTGCCTCAAAGTCAGGAGGAGTATTGCGAAACTCTGCCGGCACTCGTTCGCTCACTGGGTATCGAAACAAACACATTATCAGATAAACAAATCTCAAAATTTAATCAATCTGTAAATAATCTATCTCAAAATCTTGCTAAATTGTCTGATGGCGAGTATAATCATCTGACCATAGAACAAGAATACGATAAAAATGATTTTATAATTGATGTACTTGATAAAGTCAAAGATTTATCAGAAATAGAACGTCAAAAAGTTTATGACTACTATGGATTTGAATTAGAAGAAAATGAAGAAAATAAAAAAACAGGATTTTCTATTGTTGGTTATCCCGTAAACCTTAATAACGGTAAAAAACTTGCTGAAATAACTGACGATAATACAAAAAAAGTTATTGAAGATTTAAGACAAAATGTAGTTAAATTCTCTGAAAATAACCAAATAAAATCAAATAATAAAGAGATTGAACACGAATTAAACAATATAGCAGAAGTATTACCGGAAATAAGGACAATGATAGGGAAAAGTCAACATGGAGCACACCATTTTGACGTAATGAAACATTCTCTGAAAGTTATGCAAAAAATTACTTCAGACGATAATTTTAAAACCTTAAATGAGTCAGATAAAAGGATTATGTTACTTGCTTCTCTGATGCACGACATTACAAAAAAAGAGGGTTATCCTGACGGAACACACCCTGCGGAAAGCAGTTATGATACCTTCTTTATAGCAAAGAAATTTAAACTTACTCACGAGGAAGAAATTAAACTTTATACCCTTATAAAAAATCACGAGTGGCTGTCTTATGTTAATACTGCCAAAAGCGATGATGAACGAAAAAACCGTCAACAGTCCGTTGCTTTTGACTTACAGCAAAACAATCTTTTTGACATGGCACTAATGTTCACTCACGCAGATTTAAAAGCAGTTAAACGCCACGATGGGTTTCATGACAAAAAAGAAGGGGCTTCAAGAGTAGATTATAACGGTGAGATAAGGAGTTTCGGCGAGGCTGCCGATTTCCACGCAGAAAAAATAAGAGAATATGTAAAAGAACTCCAAAAATCACAACCGATTTTGCCTGTCACTAAAATGCCAAAGGCAAGTACGATAGAAAAACATATTACTCACGTAAACGATGACGGCAGTACGAACATAAAAGGGGTTTACAAAGACAAAGACGGGCTTGTTGTTGTTAAATTCAACGAGGTTGAAAACTGGGAAGAACTCGGACTCCCTAAAGGCTCAACCACAAAAGGAATATTTGCAACATGTACTGATAAAAATCCGCCTTATGAGGTTGAAACAGGAAACATTAAATTCTTTGTTCACGGGCTGGATTATGCAAACCAACTTGCCAGATTTGATGCGTTTTCAATGGTTGATTCCGATGCCTTGCTATCGGTATCTTATGCGGAACGACCGGAAACAAAATATCGTTTCTTCAGAGCACAAGGAGTAATGCTCGATGTCCCGACTGAATATGTCCATGGCGGTGGGAACACAGATGCCGGTTCAGGTTGCGGGAAAGATATTCAACAGTTTAAAAATGGCTATATTTTTGGAGGATATCGTGAAAAAGACAGACTCTATGTTTCCGAACTCGTTAAAGAGGCAACCGGCATGAGTGATGAAGAATACACAAAATTTGTTCAGGATAACAAAGATAAATCAATGCTTGAGATTGAACCTGAAAATATTAGAAATAAGATTATCAAAAAATTTGCAACGATTAACTCTAACGAACGCAAAGGAAACAGAGAGTATAATGAAATGTATATCTCAAACCCGAGAGGGGTTATGGGGGTATTTGCATATAATATGAATTATGGCGAAAATATAAAAGAGCCTTTAAAATTTTTAGAACAAATTGACGAAAGAACAAATTTCTTAAAAGAATACGCTAAATCACACGATGTTCCGTTTTATGTGTTTGGAGAGT
>CAMHDG010000140.1 GCA_946183815.1 uncultured bacterium
AAGGATAATGTAAAAGAAATATTTGATGAATATAACAAAAAGACCGGCAGAGATCTTATAGAGGATATAAATTCTGAATATGGACTTCCGTCATCAATAAGAGAAAAATTAACGAGTCATATTGATAAATTACTGGAAACTCAATCCGGCACGTATTTAGCACGTAAAATATACAATGATATTAAAGGACTGGGTAGCGGAAATTTACGAAATGATGTGATGAAAATAAATAAGAGTAATGTAAAAGATGTACTCTTGGCATATAGATTTTATAGTAAAGAAGACAATATGAACACTTTTTCGTCTATAAACGAATATACAAGTTTAATTAGTCGTGTGACAGGGTTAAAAATAGATGAAAGTCTTACCCAACAATTAGCACCCTATGAAGGATTGCTTATGGCTATAAATGGTGAATGGGGACTCACACAAAAGGAACGAGAACGACTAATCGGACACATTGTACAATCGGTTACAGATAATATTTCTCCATCAGAAAGAGAACAAACAGGGCATGATATCTCTACTCATTTAAGAGATTTCCATAAAGTTGAAGTTGACTTATACAGAGCGATAAACACAAATGGTGGAGATTTACGTAACCCTAATATAACAACTGCAGAAGAACCGATATCAACTGACAATTTGGCGGCTCCAACAAAACAAGGAAGAAGAGGCGATTGTTGGTTATTAGCAGCACTTAATTCAATAATAGCAAAGCCAAATGGTTTGCAAGAACTTGAAACTCTGGTTAAACACGATGCAAGCATGGGTATTTATACAATTCAATTACGAGGTATTGGAACTACGTATCGTATAACAGAAAATGAAATTGCTTCGAGAAGTAATTTTTCAACAGGAAGTAAAAAAATTAAAGCGATAGAAATTGCAATGGATAGAGCAATCAGGGATTACGCATACAGAAATAAAGACAATACCTTTACAATAAATAGCAATACTGGTTCGATTAATTATGTAAGTCTTGACGGCAATAATGGAAAATTTTTATTTGAAAGTTTATTTGGATATTCTCCAAATGTAACAGTAGGACAAACTAATCCGTTAACGGAAGATTTTAATAAAGAGAATACTTTTTATACATTTGCATTATCGGGGCGAGATGCTATTACAGGAGTTGCACACAGTCAAAATAACGGTAATTATCAGATAATACCCGGACATGAATATTCAATCATCGGAAGTGACGAACAAAATATTTATTTACTAAACCCATGGGATTCTTCTGATAAGATAACAATGAGCCGTAAAGATTTTAATAGTATGGGGACCTATATAACAAGTTATGAACTTACCCCTAAAATAAAATCTTAAAAGTGGCGAATTTTATATTTGTTGAGTATAATATTCATAAATAAGTTAGTTTAGGGATAGGAATGAAAAAAGTAATATTATCTTTTATTCTATTTACTTATGTGTTCTCTTTTACACCTGTATTTGCAGATGTATTAAGGGGAAGTGTTCAACAGAGTGTTGAAACGGATTTGCCTTCTGATGTTTATACCGGAGAATTTAAGGAAATAGATTCAAAAGAGGTTATAGAAATGACTGTTGAACAGGTGATAGATGCCACACTGTCATTAGAGGGTGATGAATTTTTTGCAAGAGTAACGAGTGATGTCGGAAAAAACGGAGTTGTTTTGCCGAAAGGAACGGTTGCTCATGGGAAAATATATCAGACTAAAGAAGCAAGACGACTTGGACGTGACGGTTATGTGTCATTAAAATTTGATTACCTTGTAACTCCTGACGGAAGGAAGATAGAAATAGAAGGTGATATGTCGTCAAAGATGAATCCGGTTAAGCAATTCGGGAAAATTGTTGCAACAGATGTCGGATACACTGCCGTTGGCGGGCTTGCAGGGGGATGGCTTGCTCTTAATACTTTTGGGATAGAAGCGGCGATTGCATCACAGGGTTATACTGTTGCAGGTGGAGCAGCAATAGGAGGAACAATCGGACTCGTTATGTCGTTATACAGAAAGGGTAAAAATGCTCTCATTGCTCCCGGAGATGAAATCAGAATAAAACTTAAAACCCCCGTAGAACTGCCTGTTTACAGAGATGAGGCTCTCGTTCAGGAGGAGTTGCAATACCCAGGGTTTACTGTTCACATAACAAATGTTGCTTATGAAAAAGACCCTTTTGGTGAACCAAATACAATTACACTAACATTAAGAATAGAAAACCTTTCAGACACGACTTTTTCAGGCATGGATATAAATCTTACAAACGATATGCAGCAGGTATTTTACCCATCAGCCTTTGGGGATACGAGTTTGATGTTTCACCAAATTAAACCCGGGGACAGAATAATAGGAAAAATGTCTTTTTCAGTGAACGATGTAAAAGGGAATTACTGGCTTACTTTTAGAGATAGAATGACAAAAAACGAACTTGCTAAAATATCATTGGATAACGCTTATAAAGGAATATCCAAACGACAAAAAAAGAGAAATGAAAAAATCAGAGCCAAAAAGGCTAATTTATACAGAAAAAGAGATTATTTAGACTAAAAAAGGCTTCCCTAACAGGAAGCCTTTTTCTTATAACATATTTTTTCTCATTTTTTCTTTTGCTTTATCGAGTGCTTTTAATCTTTTTTCAGACTGGCGTAATTGTTTTTTTAGCACTTTTCTTTCAGCCTTAACAGAAACATATTGAGCATCAATATCAGCATACTTTGTTTTTAAATCAAGTAACTGATTTCTAATTTCAACTTGAGCATTGTCAATTTGAAGGATAGCACTTTGAATATTTGAGTTACCCAAGACATCTTCAGCAGGTTGAGCCTGTGCAGCAGCAGGAGTGTTATCACAAATTTTGACGGTATCAAGCGGAGTTGCTGCAAAAGCACCACTCGCAACCAATAAAACGATTGTTGTTAAAATAGATTTCTTCATACAGATTTCCTCACCAGATTATACTAATTCTGATGTTATTCTATGATATATTTATTACAAAAAAATCATATAATTAGTGGATATTATATATTTAATTTATACCCACCGCCATAAATCGTTTCTATATAATTTTTTCCATCGGAAATTTTGTTTATTTTACTTCTTAAATGTCTTATATGTACTCTTATGGTTTCAATATCGTCATCAGGGTCATATCCCCAAATATCTTTAAGCAATTTTTTTGAAGAAACCATATTCCCATGGTTTTGGAAAAGGATATAGAATATCTCAAATTCGATAGGTGTAAGTTTAGCGATATTATCATTAATTTTCACAGAATAACTTTCAGGCAAAAGAGTTACCTCATTATAGACAAGTAATTCTTTTGTAGCCATAGATTTTGGAATTTTATTAGAACGCTTTAATAGAGCCCTAACTCTTACTTTTAACTCTTCCATTTCAAACGGTTTAACCAAATAATCGTCAACACCGATGTCAAACCCTTTCACTTTATCATCAAGTTGTGATAATGCCGTAAGCATCAAAATAGGAGTATCTTTTGTAGAGTCATTTTGTCTAATTCTTTGGGCGACCGTATAGCCGTCAACTTCCGGCATCATGACATCAAGAACCACCAAATCAGGCAACTCTTGTTTTGCAACAGCAAAACCTGTTGTTCCGTCATAAGCCTGAAAAACGGTATAACCGTTCAGTTCCAAATTCACTTTAATAAGTTCGTTAATGGCAACATCATCATCAACGACTAATATTTTACTCATCTCCATAGTTATACCTTTTTAAAGAAATTAAGAATAGTGTCAATAATTGTAGGCGGGTTAGTCAAGAGTTGATTTGCTCTTTCGTAATTTTCAACCACGTAAGGATGACGAGGGTCTAACTTTTTTAGTCTTTCAATTAAATCAACCATTATGACATAATCGCCTATTCTATCTCTAAACTCACACAATTTTTGAAGAGCGTGCTTGTTGTTTTCATCAAGTTCTAATAATTTTTCATAAAACTCAACAGAACGGTTTTTATCTGAAACATCAAGCATATCAGCGATAGTAGTTAATACGTCAATATTTTTTTCGTCAATTTGATGAGCAATCATATATTCATTTATAGCAATATCAGTATCACCTCTCAAATTATTGAATTTAGCCCAGTTTACGTGTTCGTTAAATTCATCGCCTTTCTTTTCATAAATGAGTGCTCTCATTTGATAGATAAGGGGAGAATTAGGTTCTATTTTAGAAAATTCTTCAACTCTTTCTAACGCAGTATCCAAATCACCTGTTTCATAATAGTATTGAGCGATAAGAGCAGCATATTTAGAATCTTTTTTGTACTTATCGTGGATAGATTCTAACAAATCAATAGCCTCATCGTTTCTGCCGAGTTCCATCAAACTTCTTGCTTTTAAGAGTTCATCAGAGGTTAATTCTAATGCTTTTTCCGGGTTGTTAAGTTTAGAATAATATTTAGCCAAATCTTCTTCTAACCCTTTAAAACCGTCTTGTCTTGCTCGTTCCAATATTTCAACAGAACTTTCGGTAAAATCAGTCTTAGCGTACAAACCTGCAAGTTTAAGGTAAGTTTCGGAGGTAGCCTTATCCGTATCAGAAATTTTTAGATACTCGTCAATAGCCTGATTTATTTTACCGGTTTCCTCGTAAAGACCTGCTAATATGTGTCTTGTGCTTGCCATCTTGTCCTCATCGTCACAATGAGCAATAGCCTTTTTGTAATCGTTTATTGCGTGGTCAAATTGTTGTTCAAGCACGTGTTTTTGCGCTCTTGAAAGATAATATGTAAAATTATCACCATTTTCAAAACAAATATCCATAAGTTTTTCGTAGGCAACTATGTTATTAGGGTCGATACCTACCATTTGTTTATAGTATTCTTCAGCCTCATCTTTTTTGCCTAATATTGATGCAACGTGACCTAAACTCTGGAGCAATTCAGTGTCAATTCTGCCACTCCGTTCTATATTAAAAGGTAATATGACTATCCC